>JAFGAM010000111.1 GCA_016933675.1 Candidatus Anaeroferrophillacea bacterium | reverse complement strand
CCTCCACCAGCAAAACGGTGCCGGCGGCGGCCCCCGGCTCGGCTGCCGGCGGCACCACGGCGGCGGCTTCCGGCGTCCCCGCTGCCGCCCGCGGCAGATACACCCGGAAGACGGTGCCCGCACCGGGGGTACTCTCCACCCGGATATCGCCGCCGTGCTGTTTGACGATCCCGTAGGCCGTCGCCAGGCCCAGCCCGGTACCCAGCTCGCCCTTGGTGGAAAAAAACGGTTCGAAGATCTTGTTGACCGTTTCCGCGTCCATGCCGCGACCGGTGTCGCTCACGGTCAAGCGGACATAGACTCCCGGCGCGAGGTCCGGATGGCGTTGCCGCAAGGCGTCGGCAGCGAGGGTTTCCAACCCGGTTTCCAGGGTCAGCCGGCCGCCGTCGGGCATGGCGTCACGGGCGTTGACCGCCAGGTTCATGATCACCTGTTCGAGCTGGCGGATATCGGCCTGCACCGTCAGCGGGCCGGAATCAAGCTGCATCGAGAAGGTGACATCCTCGCGGATGATCCGCCGCAGCAGGCCGGCAAACCGTCTGATCACCCGGTTGAGATCGAAGATCCGGTATTCCAGGGTCTGCTTGCGGCTGAAGGCAAGGAGCTGCTGCACCAGGTCCCGGGCGCGTTCGGCGGCGCTGACGATATGCTCGAGGGGACCGCGGTAACGGTCCCGGTTGCCGAGTTCTTCCAGCAGCAGTTCACTGTAGCCGATCACCGGCGTCAACAGGTTGTTCAGATCGTGGGCCATGCCGCCGGCGAGGCGGCCGATGGACTCCACCTTCTGGGACTGGCGGTACTGCTCCTCGGCCCGGGCCTTCTCCGCCTCGAGCCGCCGGCGCACGGTGAGATCGGTGAAGAAAACGTGGTGATAGCCGGTGTCGGCAATGAAGTTGATCGCCACCGCCACCGGAATCCAGGTGCCGTCTCGGCGCCGGTAGCGCCGTTCAAGCCGGGCCACCTCGTCGGGCGGCAGATGCTCCAGCACCGTCTGCAGCGGCTGCTGGGCGAGATCGTCGGGGTGGACGAGGTCGGCGGCGTTGATGCCCACCAGCGCCGCCGGGTCGTCGTAATCAAGTATCCGCGCCGCCGCGAGGTTGGCATTGACGATGGTGGATTGCGCGTCACTGATGAAGATACCCTCACCGGCGTAGGCGAAGAAGCTGCGGTAGCGTTCCTCGGAAAGCCACAGCTGTTCGGCGGTATCACGCAGCTCCTCCTCCATGCGCCGGCGCGCGGAGATGTCGGTGGAAATGATGCCGATGGCCAGCAGGTTGCCCGCGTCGTCGAAGATGGGAAACTTGCGGGTCAGAAAATGCGGCGTGCTGCCGTCGGGGAACGG
>JAFGAM010000110.1 GCA_016933675.1 Candidatus Anaeroferrophillacea bacterium | reverse complement strand
GCAGCACCTGGTGGGGATCATCTCGCTGCGCCAGCTCATCCTTTCGCAGCCCGACATCCGCCTGCGGGACATCATGAACACCAACGTCGTCCGTGCCAGCGTCACCACCGACCAGGAGCTGGTGGCCCACCAGGTGGAGAAGTACAACCTCCTCGCCATCCCGGTGGTAAACGACGAAAGCCGGCTGGTGGGAATCATCACCGTCGACGACATCATCGACGTCATCCGCCAGGAAGCCACCGAGGACATCTTCCGCATGGCGGGAACCGATTCCAACGAAATCGTCTACGCCGACAACATCTGGAAGATCTGCCGCCTGCGTCTGCCCTGGCTCTTCACCACCCTGCTGGGGGGCATCACCACCGGCTATTTCATGTGGCTCTTCAAGGCCACCCTCGGCCAGGTGCTGGCGCTGGTAACCTTCATCCCGGTGATCACCGGCATGGGCGGCAACGTCGGCACCCAGTCCGCCTCGATCATCGTCCGCGGGCTGGCCACCGGCCGCATCCCGATGGACAACCTCGGCAGGCTCGTCTGGCGCGAGGCGCGCATCGGCATCATCCTGGGGCTTACCTGCGGCCTGTCGGTAGGTGTCATCGCCTTTTCCTGGCACCGCGAGTGGATCCTCGGTCTGGTGGTGGCGGCCGCCATGTCGGCCTCGATGACCATCGCCGCCGCCATGGGCGCCCTGGCGCCGACGGTCTTCCATCGACTACGCATCGACCCGGCCATCGCTTCGGGCCCCTTCGTCACCACCAGCAACGACATTATCGGCATCCTCGTGTACATGGGAACGGCAACGGCAATCCTCCGCTTTCTTCACCCCTGACCGCCGACACCATGATCACCATCGCCGACCGGGGCATCATTCTCAATAAATTCGCGGTACGGGAAAGCGATCTCCTGATCACCCTGTTCACCGAACACCACGGCCGCCTGACGGTGGTCGGCAAGGGGGCCAAACGGAGCCGCCGGCGCTTTCCCGGCCGACTCGAACTTCTTTCCCTGGTGCGACTGACGGCGGCGGAAGGACGCCGCAGCAACATCCCCCGCCTCGACGAGTGCGAGCTGCTCACCCCGCACACCGTCATCGGTGAGCGACCCCAGGCATTCTTCGCCGCCGGCTATTTCGCCGAGATCGTCAGCCGCTGCTGTCCCGACCGGCTGCCAAACCGCGGCATCTTCCGGCTGCTGGCGGAGGTCCTCGTCCTCCTCGACCGCCGGGTGCCGGCCCGCAATCTTGACTGCCAGCTCCGGCTCCTTGAATTCCAGATCATTGGCCACCTGGGTTTCGCCCCCCTGCTGCATCAGTGCGCCGGCTGCCACCGTGAATTGCCGGCGGGGGCGCCGCCGGCCTTCGACCCGGCGGCGGGGGGCGTCATCTGCCCGGCCTGCCGCCCACGCCATCCGCGGGCCTTCGCCGTCAGCCCGGGGGCCCTGGCGCTGCTTACCCGCTGCCGCGACCTCGACCGGGATCTGCGCGCCAAGCTCACCTTCACCCCGACGGTGATGGAGGAAACCGCGCGTCTGTGCCGCACCCTGCTCACGTGGCACACGGGGCGCGAATTCAAAAGCTTGAAATTTCTCGCGTCCCGTGGTTTATTGGCGGCGAAGACAACGGCGACAATCGGCGCCCGCGCGGCGGCAGCAACGGTCGACCCCACCGCGACATCGGCAACCGTCGACGCCACGGCGACGGTACCGCGACAATACGCCGTCGCGGAGGTTTTGCCGAACAGCACCAACCCCAACCCGCAACAAGGAGTCCGACGATGAATTTCCAGGACGTCATCCTCAATCTCGAACGCTACTGGTCCACCCGCGGGTGCATCATTCAGCAGCCCTACGACCTCGAGGTGGGCGCCGGCACCTTCAACCCCGCCACCTTCCTGCGGGCCCTGGGACCGGAGCCCTGGAACGTCGCCTATGTGGAACCTTCGCGGCGGCCCACCGACGGCCGCTACGGCGAGAATCCCAACCGGCTGCAGCACTACTACCAGTACCAGGTGATCCTCAAACCCGCACCGCTGGAGATCCAGGACCTCTACCTCGACAGCCTGAAAGCGCTGGGCATCGATCCGCTGGCCCATGACATCCGCTTCGTCGAGGACGACTGGGAATCCCCCACCCTGGGGGCCTGGGGGCTGGGCTGGGAGGTGTGGCTCGACGGTATGGAAATCACCCAGTTCACCTATTTCCAGCAGGTGGGCGGCTTCGACCTGAAGCCGGTCTCCGGCGAAATCACCTACGGCATCGAACGCATCGCCATGTATCTCCAGGGGGTGGACAACGTCTACGACCTCAAGTGGAACGATTCGGTCGCCTACGGCCAGGTACACCACCGGGGCGAAGTGGAATGGTCGCGCTACAATTTCGAGGAGGCCGACGTCAAGATGCTGCTCAAACTTTTCGAGATGTACGAGGCCGAAGGCCTGCGGCTGGCGGAGAAGGGCGGCATGGTGCTACCGCTCTACGACCACTGCCTCAAGTGTTCCCACACCTTCAACCTGCTGGACGCCCGCGGGGCGATCTCGGTCACCGAACGCACGAGCTACATCGGCCGCGTCCGCACCCTCGCCAAACTGGCTGCCGAGGCCTATCTGGCCCAGCGCGAGGAGATGGGCTTCCCGCTGCTCGCCGGCGGCGAAAAACAGCAGGAACGGCAACCCGCCGCCTGAGCGGCCTTCGTTTTCACCACCAGCGCGGTGCCGCCGCGCCCCCCGCCCAACGGATGTAACACTGTGTACGAAACGGCGCCGCGCCGCGAATGTAACGGGCGGACATCTCACGGCCCGCCACCTCACCCACACCACCGCCGCACACACATCGGGCGGGCCGGAAACGTTATCCGGCCCGCCCGTTACACATATGCATACCCGCACACCAACCCGACGTAACCGTCGGTCCGAACCACGCCGTCCCCTGCATTCCGGTTCACGGGCATTGCCGCCCCAACATGTCCCCTTCGGCAGGTTCGCCAACGTGATTTTCCGGGGGCGAGATGCTCCCCATTCGCGCCGGGGCGACCGCCTACCACATACTTTTCACATGATCATAGGAAAGGATGTTGCGGTC
>JAFGAM010000109.1 GCA_016933675.1 Candidatus Anaeroferrophillacea bacterium | reverse complement strand
GTACGGCGGAGAAGTGGATTTTCGCCGCAACCAAATCCTCTCCAACACCGCCTACCTGACCGGCACCACCGGTGGCGATTACGGCGGCATGTACACGTATCTTTCCAACGCCGGCCTGCTGACCATGATGGACAATGTCATCACCGGCAATGAGGCGCAGGGGAATTTTGGCGGTCTCTCGGCCGAGCTGTACAGCGGCTCCCGGTTGGTGATGGCGCACAATCTGATCAGCGCCAATACGGCCATCACCAACGGCGCCGGCATCTATATCAAAGGCGACGACGACAGTCAGTATTTCCTGGAACGTAACCGGGTGCTCAACAACACCGCTGCTTACCAAAGCGCGGGAGTGATCATCGACAACGACGATTTAACCGAACCGCTGTGGGGCTGGAGCGTCAACAACCTGGTCGCGGACAATAGCGGCGGTAGCCAGTTAGAGGCCGGGATTTACGTCGACAGCGCCGATTTCCGCAGCCTCAACGACACAATAGCCAACAATGGGCAATATGGCATCTGGATGACAGGCACGCTTACCAGCACGGCCTATGTCTCCAACACTATCATCTGGGACCATATCCTGTCCTTTGATAGCGCCCATCCCACCACACAGACGATGGAAGCGGATTACTCGGATATCCAACTGACCCTCGGCAATTGGCCCGGCATGGCGAACCTGAACACCGACCCGCTCTTCCTGGGCGGCGATGACTATCACCTGCAAGGGACCTCGCCGGTGATGGACCAGGCCGATGCAGCGGTCGCCCCGGCGCGCGACCTGGACGCCATCCCCCGGCCGGTGGGCGCGGGGGTGGATATGGGTTGCTACGAATATCACCTATCCGGCGTGACCTTGACCGGCGACGGGCTGCTGAGCGGCGACCCCGGCACGTGGGTGACGCACACGCTCACCCTCACCAACGACGGCGACGCCGAGGACGCCTTTGCTTTGAGTCTGAGCGGCAACGTCTGGCCCGCGCATCTGCCGGCGGACCACGTCACACTGGCGGCGGGGGCTGACACCACGGTGGTGGTCGCGGTGCGCGTGCCCGCCGGGGCTAGCGCGGGGGAGAGCGACACGGTGACCGTGGACGCGGTCTCGACCCGCAACGCCCTGGT
>JAFGAM010000108.1 GCA_016933675.1 Candidatus Anaeroferrophillacea bacterium | reverse complement strand
CTCGGGATTGAACACGGCGGGGCAGGATGCGAGGATCACCGCCAGGACGGCCAAGGCCGCCGCGGTTCCTGTGGTCTTTGCTTTTATCATCACATCCCTCCAAGAGTCCGGCCGAAGTAGAAGCCGTCCACTGCCCGGCCGCCCAGCTGTTCGTCAGCCCCGGGGGGAGAGGCGGCCAGAATTTGATCCGCGCCGGTCTGGGTAATCGTCGCCGCTCCCCAGACGATACCGATACCTCCCTGGTCGGCCTGCAAATCATCATACCCCGCCATGGAGTAGAGGATGTCGTTGAACCCGTCGCCGTTGATGTCACCGCCCGCGGCAACACACTGGCCGGCGAAAACCGAACCCTGCGTCGGGGTGATCAGCAGATCCTTCGCTGTCCAGCTGATCTCGTCCACTGCCGCTCCTTTGTAAATCCAAACCGCGCCGTTGTCGGTTCCGCTCCCGTCGTAGCCCGGACTCCCTATAATGACGTCCGCCAGGCCGTCGCCGGTCACGTCGGCGCAGGCCACCGAATGTCCGGCCCGCCAGTAGTTGTGGTTGATGTAATCTTCCAGGAATTGATGATACCCCGATGAAACCTCTTCTCCTCCCTGGTAGACAATGAAAGCACCCAGGTCATCATACATCCCTCCGTCATATCCCGGTTCTCCTAGGACGATGTCGGCGTACCCGTCGCCGTTCACATCCCCGGCAGCCACATCAAAACCGAAAAGCACGGGGTACATGTTGGTACGCGTCTGGGGCGAGGACAGGTCCGGGGTTCCGGCGTGGCCGAAGTAGATGTATATCCATCCGTAGGGCGTGTCGCCATCAATACCGCAGGCACCGGCAATGATGTCGTCGTACCCGTCGTTGTTCAGGTCCCCCATGGCCAGGGAACAGCCGAGCTTGAGGAGCTCGGTATCGGGGATAGCAGAAGGAGTATCGCCGGACAGGGTCCCGTCGGCGTTGCCCAGGTAGAGAAAGATCTGTCCGTTGTCGTTTGGCCCGGCGCCCATGGCGCCCACGGCCAGGTCGTCGTAGCCGTCATTGTTGAAGTCTCCCCCGGCGAAGGCGGAGCCGAAGTCGATACCGTCTTTCAAGACAGAGACGGGAGCTGAGATACCCAGGGAGGAAAGATGTACCTTGATCAATCCGTTATTCCGGTTCGCGTGGATCGCAAAATCGGCCTTATCGTCCCCATCGTAATCTCCGATAAAGTTTGCCGCCTGCCCCAGGCGCGCGCCCGACTGGGAACCGACAAAGATTGTAAAGTACGCGGCTCCCGAAGCCCCTCCCTTGAATAGATACGCGTGACCATACTCATTAACATTCCAGTACGGCGCCGCGGCTAACACGTCGGCGTACCCGTCACCGTCGAAGTCGTTGGCGGAAATGCCTACCCGGATGCGCCGGGCTTCCGACCAGGTGATGTTACCGGCATCGTCCGCAGCCCCGGCCTGCCACCAGCCGGAATACCCCCCGCCGGAAATGTCCAGCGCGGCGGTAAGAGAGGTGCCGGAAGCGGAGAAGGTTTCAAGGAAGGAAGCCTCGTCCAGGTGCCGGGTGTTCCCCACCCGAATAACGCAGGATGCCACGTCCGTATCGTCGTCCACCGACCAGGTAAAGGGTACCTGGATCGATGAATAGGCCCCGGTGTAGTACCCGGCTGCCGGTTTAAGGGGACGAACCGTGCAGGCCGGGCCGGTATTGTCCAGCAGGGCTCCGGCAGTGGCCGCCGGACCCTCGATGCCGCCCGGAGAGCGGGCCTGCACATGGATGTACCGGATACCGTCGCCCTCCTCCGCAGAGGCGCTGGTCGCATCTCCCCAGGCCAGACCCGGCAGGGTGTCCGGGGTTTCGCTTTCGGTTATTTCGTACCGGAAGGTACAGCCGGCCACCGTGGCCGTCCATGCCCAGGTGACCGACCGGACCGGCGTCTCCGTATCAGTGACGGAGGTGAAGGTGACCGCCGGAGCTCCCGTGGCGGCATCCGGATCGGTGTCCGCG
>JAFGAM010000014.1 GCA_016933675.1 Candidatus Anaeroferrophillacea bacterium | reverse complement strand
TCTCTCCACCCAGAAGCACGTTGCCGAGGAGAATCCCGGCCCCGATGACATCTACGGGGTGGGTACGATCTCGATGATCATGCGCATGCTCAAGCTTCCCGACGGCCGGGTCAAGATTCTCGTCCAGGGGCTGGCCAAGGGACGGATCACCGGTTATCACCAGTTGCAGCCGGCGTTCCGGGTCGGGGTGGAAAAGCTGGAGGAGATGACCGTCGAGGAAATGGATCTGGAAACCGAGGCGATGATGCGCACCGTCAAGGAACGTCTCGGCAAGGTCATCTCGCTAGGCAAGTCCATTTCCCCCGAGGTTGCGGTGGTGCTGGAGAATATCAGCGATCCCGGACGCCTGGCGGATCTCATCGTCTCCAATCTCGGCCTCAAGGTGGAGATCGCCCAGCAGTTCATGGAGACCCCCGATCCCCGGTCGCGGCTGCACCAGATCAACGACATCCTCGCCAAGGAGATCCAGGTACTGGAGATGCAGGCGCGAATCCAGAACCATGCCAAGGAGGAGATGACCAAGACCCAGCGGGAGTATTTCCTCAAGGAGCAGATGAAGGCCATCCGCAGCGAACTCGGTGATGTCGACGATCGTGCCCAGGAGATGGAGGAGCTGCGGGACAAGATTAAGAAATGCCGCATGCCCAAGGAGGCCGACAAGGAGAGCCTCAAGCAGCTTGATCGCCTCGAACGCATGCATCCGGATGCCGCCGAGGCCAACATCATTCGCACCTACCTCGACTGGATGATCGACCTGCCGTGGTCTAGGAAAACCCGCGACAACCTGGAACTGGCCGCGGCCCGCAAAATCCTCGACGAGGACCATTTCGGTCTCGACAAGGTGAAGGACCGGATCATCGAGTACCTCGCCGTCTGCAAGCTGAAGAACAAGCTGCGCGGCCCTATCCTCTGTTTCGTCGGCCCTCCCGGGGTCGGCAAGACCTCGCTGGGCAAGTCCATCGCCCGGGCGCTGGGGCGCAAGTTCTACCGTCTGTCACTGGGTGGCATGAAGGACGAGGCCGAGATCCGCGGCCACCGGCGGACCTACATCGGTGCCCTGCCCGGGCGCATCATCCAGGGCGTCAAGCAGGCGGGGACCCGCAACCCGGTGTTCATGATGGACGAGATCGACAAGATCGGCAGCGACTTCCGCGGCGATCCGTCGTCCGCGCTGCTGGAGGTGCTCGATCCGGAACAGAATTCCGAGTTCAGTGACCACTACCTGAACGTGGCCTTCGATCTCTCCGGGGTCATGTTCATCACCACCGCCAACATGCTCGACCCGATTCCGGCGGCGCTGCGGGACCGCATGGAGATTATCGAGCTCTCGGGTTACACCGACGAGGAGAAGCTGCATATCGCCCGGCGCTACCTGGTGCCCCGGCAACTGGAGGAGAACGGTATTACCGCCGATCACCTGCAGATCAACGATGCCGCCATCCTGCACGTTATCAGCCGCTATACCCGCGAATCCGGGGTGCGCAACCTCGAGCGCCGCATCGGCGCCCTGTGCCGCAAGGTGGCCGCCAGGGTGGCCGAAAATCCCAAAAGGGCGAAGATCCGCCTGACCCCGCGGCTGTTGCCCAAATATCTCGGTCCCCCGCGCTACCTGCCGGAAACCGGCAAACACGAGGACCAGGTGGGGGTGGCCACCGGGCTCGCCTGGACCGCCTACGGCGGCGAGGTGCTGCAGGTGGAGACCACGGTGATGCCGGGGAAGGGGGCGCTGACCCTCACCGGCCAGCTGGGAGATGTGATGAAGGAGTCCGCCCATGCGGCACTCAGTATCATCCGTGCCCGGTCGGCGGACTTCGGTCTCGATGCCGACATCTTCAAGGAGAGCGATATTCATATTCATGTGCCTGCCGGCGCCATCCCCAAGGATGGGCCGTCGGCCGGCATTACCCTGCTGGTTTCCCTGACCTCGGCACTGGCCGGCATTCCGGCGCGGCACCAGGTGGCGATGACCGGCGAAATCACCCTCACCGGCCGGGTGATGCCCATCGGCGGACTGAAGGAAAAGGTGTTGGCGGCGGTGCGTTATGGTGCCGGCACGGTTCTGTACCCGGGGGAAAATACCAAGGATCTGGTTGATATCCCCAGAAACATCCGCCGCAAAATCGAGCTCGTGCCGGTGTCCAGCGCCGACGAGGTGCTGAAGTACGCGCTGGAGCATGAACCGCGGCCTCGTCGCCGGCGGGTGGCGACGAAGAAGAAGGCGGTCGCGGCTGCGTCCCCGGCGCCCTGATGTCGTCGGTCCCGTCGAGCTCCGCTCATGCCGTCGGTGAACGTGGTGAATTCGATCTCATCGCCCGCATCGCCGCCCACGCCGGCGCGATGCCGGTCGGGGTGCGGGTCGGCATCGGCGATGATGCCGCCGTCATTACCTGTCCGGCGGAACATGAGCTGGTGGTAACCACCGATATGCTGGTGGAGGGTCGGCATTTTGACCGCCGGTTTACGACTGCCGCCGATCTGGGTGCCAAGTCCCTGGCGGTCAACCTCAGTGATGCCGCCGCCATGGGCGCGGTGCCGCGCCATGTGTTTCTCGGTCTCGGCCTGCCGCCGGCCTGCCCCTGTTCCTGGGTGGACGATTTTCTTGCCGGTTTCCTTGCCGCGGCGGCGGCGGAGGGCGTGGTACTGCTCGGCGGCGATACGGTGGCCGCCGGGGAAATCATCGTTTCCGTTACCCTGCACGGCTACGCCACGGTCGGGAGTGCAGTTCGCCGCCGGGGCGCGCGGCCGGGTGACGATGTGTACGTTTCCGGCACCATCGGCGACAGTTCCCTGGGCCTGGAACTGCTCCGCGGTGGCTTCAGCCCGGCCGGTGGTTTTTGCGACCACGTGACCGCCGCCGACCGGGAATTTCTCGTTCGGCGGCACAACCGGCCAACGCCGCGGGTGCGACTCGGCTGTGGGCTGGCGGCTGACCGCCTGGTGACGGCGATGATCGACCTCTCCGACGGGCTGGCCGGCGATGCCGCCCATCTCACCGCCGGCCCGCCGGCGGTGGGGGTACTCATCGAGGAGTCGGCGCTGCCGTTGTCCCCCGCTTTTTGTCGAACCCTGGTTCCGGCCGATCCTCGGCGACGGAATTTTGCTCTTCGCGGCGGGGAGGATTACGAGCTGCTGTTCACCGCCCCACCGGCGGCCGCGGCGGCCGTTGGCGAAGTCAGTGCCGCTGTCGGCGTTCCGGTCCGCCGCGTCGGCCGGGCCGATGACCGGCCGGGCGTCAGGCTGCGTCGGTGCAGCGGGGAGATTATCCCGCTCATCGGCGGTTTCGATCATTTCGCCGCCGCTGGAAGTCCTTCGGCGGCATGGGAGCAGCATGAATGAAACAGTTTCTTGTTGACCTTGATGAAGGCCAGCCGGTTTCGACCCTCGTACTCGTCGCCCGTAAATCCGAAGGCCGGTCGCGCCGCGACAAGCCGTTCATATCGCTGCAGGTGCAGGACCGCAGCGCCAGGCTGCCGGCATTCGTCTGGGAGCAGGCGGAGATGTACGCCCGCCGTTTCGAGGAGGGTGACATCATTGCCGTTCGCGGCCGTACCACCCGCTACCAGGGGGCCCTGCAGTTGACCATCGACCACCTCGAAAAGCATGACGGCGAGATCGATCCGCACGATTTTCTGCCGACCACCGCCGCCGGTATCGAGGGCCTGCGGCGCGAGTTGCTGGCGGTTCTAAAGGACGTGACGAACGTCTGGCTCCGGCGGCTGCTGGAGCAGGTGTTTGTCGCTGACCGGGAGTTTGCCGACCGCTTCTGCCGGGCTCCGGCTGCCAAGGGGGTGCACCATGCCTGCCTGGGCGGGCTGCTGGAGCATACCGTCGGGGTAGCGCGCCTGGCGCGTCGGGTGGCGCCGCTTTATCCGGTGGTTGATGCCGACCTGCTGCTCGCCGGGGCGCTGCTCCATGACATCGGCAAGGTGGATGAGCTGAGCTGCGAGCGCAATTTCGACTATACCGACCGGGGCCGGCTGGCGGGGCACATCTTCATCGGTGCCGAGATGGTTAACCGCCGGATCGCCGTCATTCGCGGGTTTCCTGCCGGGCTCGCGATGCAGCTCGAACACCTGATTCTCAGCCACCACGGCGAACTGAATTTCGGCTCCCCCAAACGCCCCAAAACCCTGGAAGCGGTGGTGCTGCACCAGCTCGACGATCTGGACGCCAAGGTCAGCTCGCTGACGGAATTCTTCGCTCAGCAGCAGACCGTGTCGGCGGCGCCCTGGTCCGCCTACAACCGGCTCCATGACCGCTATTTTCTCGTTCGTCCCGAGACCCTGGACGAAGCCGCCGCCGGTCCCGAACCGGCGGCCGACGACCGCGGGGCGGAGCCCGGGGAACCCCAGGAGCCGACGCTCTTTTGATGGTGATGGCGCGTTTTTTCGATCCCCGCCGAACTCGCCGGGCGGGGCGTTGATTGATCGCCCCGGAGTCGTTCCATCCCTGTTTGTTGCGCCGCCGCCTGGGTCGTGGTGGCGGAGCAGGGGCGAGCTTCAAACCCGTCTCCGCATGTATGTCGTTCCTCCCGGGGAAGCTGTCGTGATGATCGATTCGTCGAGCTGGCAATGGCGGCGGTTATCGGTTACGCTATGCAGCCGTCAGACTTGACAATCGTTTCCGCGTGTGTTCATGCTTCTCATATCGCCGCCGGCGCCGGGGCGCCAGGGTGCTGGTCCGCCCGGATGAGCGTCCGGGACTGTGTCCCGGTACCCGGTACCGGCCCGTGGCGGCGTAACGTAAGATGGCAAGGGAGGGAGACATGAACGAGAGCATCTACAAGGTGGTGGAACTGGTTGGCACCAGCACGGAATCATGGGAGGATGCGGTCAAGAATGTGGTCGAAACGGCATCCGGAAGCCTGCATGACCTGCGTGTCGCCGAGGTGAGCCAACTGGATGTCAAGATTGAAAACGGGCAGGTGATGGCCTACCGGGCCAAGGTCAAGCTCTCATTCAAGTATAATGTCTGACCGCGGCGGCTGCCGGAGGTGAATCAACCTGCGCCGTGGACGGACGCCGGCGTCGCGAGGCGGATGATCGACTGCCCGGGCAATCTTTGCCGGGCAGTTTTTTTGTCCGGTAGGGCAGGGCGGGCGCCGGTTTGCCGGGCTGCCTGCCAAGGTTCATGGCGGTATGTCGATCTGCCTTGACAAACAGAGGGGCCATTGCTATTTTAGCCGTGTTGGCGCTCCCCGGCAATGAGTGCTAACAAGGTGATATCGTGCGCGAGAGGCCCATGAACCAGTTGCCCGAACGATACCAGCGCATCCTCGAAGCCATCGTGAGCGGCTATATCCGCAGTGCCGAACCGGTGGGCTCCCGGACGATTTCGCGTTCCGGAGCCTTCAGCCTGAGTCCGGCCACCATCCGCAACGTTATGGCCGATCTCGAGGATGCAGGGCTGTTGTGTCAGCCGCACACCTCGGCGGGCCGGATACCGACGGATACCGGCTTTCGTTATTACGTCGATCATCTGCTCCCCGTCGACAGCGGCCTGACGGTGGAGATGCAGGAAGCGGTGCGGCGGGCCTGCTCCCGGAGTCACGGCGGTATCGAGGATATCCTCCGGGAGGGGATCGAGGTTCTCTCCCGCATGACGCCCTATGTAAGTGTCGTCAGTCTGCCGCATTTCGAGGAAATGGCGCTCATGCATATCCGCTTTGTGCGGCTCAACGATTGGCAGATTTTGGCGGTGATCGTCGATGTCTCCGGGATGGTGCAGCACGTCATGTTCGAATCCGGCGGGGCCTACGATCAGGACGATCTCAACCGTTTTTCCAATCTCCTCAACGGCATGGTGCAGGGGATGACGATCCAGGGGGCGAAGGATAAGCTGTTTGCCCGGATGCGCGCCGAAAAGAACGAGTACGACGCGCTGTTCTCCCGTTTCGTCGAGTTCAGTCGCCGGGTGTTCGACCATGATCGGAATGCCGACGTGATGATCGACGGCAAGCTGAACCTGCTCGATCATCCGGAGTTTGCCGATTACGACCGCATGAAGGCCCTTTTCCGCGCCTTCGAGGAGAAGAGCAGCATCATCCGCCTGCTGGATGACGCCCTGCTGGGGGAGCAGATGCACGTGGTCATCGGCAGTGAAAACCAATGTGCCGAGCTGCAGGGCTGCTCCCTGATCATGGCCGGCTACGGGCGCTCGGGGCAGGCAATGGGCCGCATCGGGATCATCGGTCCCACGCGCATGGAGTATTCCCGGATTATACCCCTGGTCAAGTACACCGCCGGGGTCATCGATGAACTGCTGGCGGCGCGTTAGCCCCGCGATGGAAGAGGTTATGACACGGAATCACGAAACACGGCAGGCCGAAAGTACCGCCGCGGCGGCGGAAACGGCGGCGGCGTCCGCAGAATCGACCGCGGCGGAAACGGCCGCGACCGCAACCGCGGCCGGCGATGGTGCGCCGGAGTCGGCCGCTGCGGGGCCGGCCGATGCCGCGGCGGAGGTGGAACGGCTGCGGGGAGAGGTCGCTGAACTGCGGGATCGCATCCTGCTGGTCCAGGCGGATGCGGAGAACTTTCGCAAGCGGATGAACCGGGAGAAGGAGGATGTGATCCGCTTCGCCAAGGAGGAGTTTATCCGCGATATCCTGCCTCTCAAGGATAATCTCGAGCGGGCGCTGGCGCATACCTCGGAAGCCGAGCGCTGCGACGCCATCTATGCCGGGGTGAAGATGGTTCTCGACCAGTTCGCCTCGGTGCTGGGCAAGATGGGCGTGACCCCGGTGGATGCCCTGAACCACCCTTTCAATCCGGCATTTCACGAGGCCATGCTGCAGCAGGAATCCGGCGAAGTGCCGCCCAATACGGTGATCTGCGAGCATCAGAAGGGCTACTGTTACCACGACCGGCTGCTGCGGCCGGCGCTGGTGACCGTTGCCCGGGCTCCCGCCGGAGACTGATCGGCTTGCGGCCCCACAAGGAAGATCGAGTTTTTTTAGTGTCCATCATCAGGTTTTGCGGTCAGTAAGCCGCAGTGATCATGGTTGCAGGGTCTGCCCCGGTGCGGTAGGTACGGGCAGGCAAGGAAGAAGTGATTGCTGAACCACTATCCGCGAAGTGATGACCTACGCAGTGATTGCACTGCCATATCGAGGAGGAACGAATAATGGGCAAGGTTATCGGTATTGATCTGGGAACCACCAACTCCTGCGTCAGCATCATGGAGGGGGGAGAAGCGAAGGTGATCACCAACGCCGAGGGCGGCCGCACGACGCCGTCGATGGTGGCGTTCAACGATGCCGGCGAGCGGCTTACGGGCCAGCTGGCCAAGCGTCAGGCGGTTACCAATCCCGAGCATACGATCTTTTCCGTCAAGCGCCTTATCGGCCGCCGGTTCGAGGACCGGCAGGTGCAGCAGATGATGACCAAGGTGCCGTTCAAGATCGTCAAGGCTTCCAACGGCGACGCCTGGGTGCAAATCCGCGGCAAGGACCAGAGCCCGGCGGAGGTGTCGGCGATGATCCTGCAGAAGATGAAGCAGACCGCGGAGGACTACCTCGGCGAGGAGGTGACCGAGGCGGTGATCACCGTGCCGGCCTACTTCAACGACAGCCAGCGCCAGGCCACCAAGGACGCCGGCAAGATCGCCGGCCTCAATGTGCTGCGGATCATCAACGAGCCCACTGCGGCGTCTTTGGCCTATGGTGAAGACAAAAAGAAGGAAGGCAAGATTGCCGTCTTCGATCTCGGCGGCGGGACCTTCGATATTTCCGTCCTCGAACTCGGTGATGGCGTGTTCGAGGTCAAGGCCACCAATGGCGACACCTTCCTTGGCGGCGAGGACTTCGATGAGCGCATCATCGACCACATTGCCGATGAATTCCGCAAAACTGAGGGGATTGATCTGCGCCGGGACAAGATGGCCCTGCAGCGGCTCAAGGAAGCGGCGGAAAAGGCCAAGTGTGAGCTTTCCTCTTCCATGGAGACCGATATCAACCTGCCCTTCATCACCGCTGATGCCTCCGGTCCCAAGCATCTGAGCCAGCGGCTGACCCGAGCGACTCTCGAGCGTCTGGTGGAGGATCTGATCGAGCGGGTGGCTGAGCCCTGCCGGGTGGCGATGAAGGACGCCGGGGTGACCCCGGGCGACATCAACGATGTCATCCTCGTCGGCGGCATGACCCGCATGCCCCGGGTGCAGCAGAAGGTCAAGGAGATCTTCGGCAAGGATCCCAGCAAGGGGGTCAACCCGGACGAAGTGGTTTCCATCGGTGCCGCGATCCAGGGTGGTGTGCTCAAGGGCGACGTCAAGGACGTTCTGTTGCTGGACGTCACCCCCCTCTCCCTGGGGATCGAGACCCTCGGCGGCGTGATGACCAAACTTATCGAGAAGAACACCACCATTCCCACCAAAAAGAGTCAGGTGTTTACCACCGCCGCCGACAGCCAGACGGCGGTGAGCATCCACGTGCTCCAGGGTGAGCGCGAGATGGCGGCCGACAACAAGACCCTGGCCACCTTCGATCTCGTCGGCATTCCGCCGGCGCCCCGGGGTGTGCCCCAGATCGAGGTGTCCTTCAATATCGACGCCAACGGCATCGTCCACGTGGCGGCGAAGGACAAGGCCACCGGCAAAGAGCAGTCCATCGAGATCAAGGCCTCCAGCGGACTCAGTGAGGAGGAGATCGACCGGATGGTCAGGGACGCCGAGACCCACGCCGCCGATGACAAGAAGAAGCGCGAGCTCATCGATGTACGTAACCAGGCCGATACCCTGATCTACACCACCGAAAAGTCACTCAAGGAGATGGGCGACAAGGTTGGTGCCGCGGATCGCGGCAATATCGAAGCGGCGGCGAATCAGCTCAAGTCGGTGAAGGACGGCAGCGACATCGACGCGATAAACTCGGCGATGGAAGGTCTGACCGCCGCGTCCCACAAGCTGGCGGAAGCGATGTACGCCCAGGCCTCCGCCGCCGGCCAAGAGACCGGCGGCGAGGCGCCGACGGCAGGGGCCGGTGGCGCTGACGAGGAAGTGGTCGATGCCGATTTTGAGGAAGTCAAGGACGAAAAAAAGTAACCGAGGGAAGATGTCCGCGCGCCATGCCCGGGGTTTAAGCAATGCCCCGGGCATGGCTTGTTTGATGGCTTCGTAACCAGACACCCCCTGGCGTGCCGGACGCCGGCACATAGATGCGACCCGGGAAATGTTTCGCCGACATGCGAGCTGGACCGCATCGCCCTCTCCCTGCTGAACGGTAAGTTACACGGCTACAATCGTCCCGGGCAGCATTGGGTTTTACCGGCCGTTCGGCAACGGTTACGGCTCCATCTCGTCTATGTGTCGGTGAATAACGAGCAGCGGTGCCATCTGCGGCGCGGCGGAATGAGGACGGGCAGGCGTGAAGCGGGATTACTACGAGGTTCTGGAAGTCAACCGGAATGCTTCGGAAGCGGAGCTCAAGAAGGCCTATCGGAAGCTGGCGTTCCAGTATCATCCGGACCGGAACCCCGGGGACAAGGAAGCGGAAGAACGATTCAAGGAGCTGAGCGAAGCCTACGAGGTGCTTTCCGACTCTCAGAAGCGTGCTGCCTATGACCAATTCGGCCACGCCGGAGTCAGCGGCAACGGCGGCGGCGGTTTCGCTGGCGGGTTTGATTCATCCGGTTTCGGCAACTTCGGCGATATTTTCAACGACCTCTTCGGCGAGGTGTTCGGCGGTGGCGGCGCCGGCCGCCGGGCCGGCGGTCGCGTCGGTGAAGACCTGCGCTACTCACTGGAGATCGGGTTCGAGGAGGCCGTTTTCGGTACCCAGGCGCGGATTAAGGTGCCGCGTCAGGAGATCTGTACGGAATGCGGCGGTAGCGGGACGGAACCCGGGTCGAAGCCGGATGTCTGTCCTACCTGCCACGGCCGCGGTCAGGTCCGTTTTCAACAGGGATTCTTCAGCATCAACCAGACCTGTCCCACCTGTCACGGGGAGGGTAGCATCAACAGTCACCCCTGTCGGAATTGCAATGGGTCGGGCCGGGTGACGGGGGAGAAGACCATCTCCGTAAAGATTCCCCCCGGGGTCGAAACCGGCACCAGGCTGAAACTCCGGGGCGAGGGCAGCGCCGGCATCAAGGGCGGGCCCCATGGCGACCTGTACGTCATCATCAATGTCAAGTCGCACCCCATTTTTACCCGCGAAGGCAACGACATCATCTGTCGGGTACCCATCGGTTTCCCCCAGGCTGCGCTCGGTGCCGAGATCGAGGTGCCGACGCTGGAGGGCAGGCGGTCCATCACCGTCGAGCCGGGAACCCAGTCCGGACACCTGATTCAGCTGCGCGGCAAGGGGGTGCCGTTTCTCAACGGTTACGGCCGCGGCGACCAGATCGTTCAACTCGTCGTGGAAACCCCCACCAACCTGACCTCGCGCCAGCGGGAACTGCTCAGTGAGCTCAGCTGCGAGATCGGCGCTGATTGTCAGCCGCAGCACAAGAGTTTCTTTGCCAAGGTGAAGGAGCTGTTTGATTGATCCGATTTGCTGCCGGACTCGGGGTATTCTAAGGATGCTTTCATTTTGCCTGCGGGTACCTGCTTCCACCTCCAATCTTGGCCCGGGTTTTGACTGCTTTGGCTTGGCGCTGCCGTGTTATATGCGGGTCCGGGTCGAGTCGGATGCCGGCGGGCCGACCTTCAGGTTTGCCGGTGAAGGCTTCGATTCCGCCTGGAGTGTCGCCGCCGATAACCTTTTTTCAACCACCCTGGCCCGGGGGATTGAGGCCTTTGCCGGTGCCGGCACCATGCCCCCCGCGTCCTTTACCATCGACAACGAGATCCCCCTGGCTCGCGGGCTGGGCAGCAGCGGCGCCTGCGTTATTGCCGCTCTGGTGAGTGCGGCGCTCATTGCCGACCGGGCCGTTTCGCCGGCAGAGATTCTGGCGCTCGCCGGGGGGATCGAGGGCCACGGCGATAACGCCGCTCCGGCGCTGATGGGCGGATTTGTCATCGATTTGCCGGATAACCCTGCGGCCTGCTGGTCGTGGCCAGTTTCGGAAGCGTGGCGGGCGGTGGTGATCGTGCCCAACGCCGAACTCGCCACGATGAAATCCCGCGCCGTTCTGCCGGATAGCGTCTCCCTGGCTGCCGCCAGCAGGAATATCGCCCGGGCGGCGCTGTTGACGGCAGGGCTTTTGCGCGAAGAGCTGTCGGTATTTCCCGAGGCGGTGCGTGACTGGCTGCATCAGCCCTGGCGCCGGCAGCTGCTGCCCTGGCTCGATCGGATCATCGAGGTCAGCTATCGGCATGGCGCTTGTGCCACTTTTCTCAGCGGCTCCGGGGCGGCGGTGGTGAGCTTGGTGCGGGAAGGGGGCGAGGACCTCGGCCGTCGGCTGACCGCCGTACTCGCCGACGAATTCGGCCAGCCAGCGCGCTTCATGGTATTGCCGCCGGACAATCGTGGCACCATTATCGAAACCGCGGACATCGCGGCGGCGGGTGGCATGGCGTGGAAGAACAGCCGCTTTGCCGCCATGCCCACCGCTGGGCTCAGTGGCTGATGTGCACTCTGCTGCTGGCTTGGCGCATGGACGAACACTGGCCGCTGATCGCCGGCAACAACCGGGACGAATTCCTGGACCGCACCGCGGTGCCGCCGCGGCTGTATCATTGCGGGTCCGGGCGCCGTGTTTCTCCCCGTGACCGCCGTGCCGGCGGTACCTGGTGGGCCGGCAATGACCGCGGGATGGTGGTCTGGCTGACCAACCGCTGGAATGGGTTCGATAATGATCCGGCCAAACGTTCCCGCGGCGCGGTGGTGCTGGACCTGATTTCGTCCAGGACGCCGGCGGCGGCCCGCCGCCGGCTGTCGGCCCTCGACCCGCGGGATTTCAACCCCTTCAATGTGCTGGTCGCCGACCGTAATGATGGGTTTCTCTTCACCAATCATCCCGCGTCGAAGTACCACCCCCTGGAGCCCGGATTCACCTACCTCGGCAACGGCCCCATTGATGACAACCGCTCCATGAAGGCATCCATGGCGGCGCGTTTGTTCGCCGGTCTGAGCGCCGGCGATGATGATGAGCGCGATTTAGCCGATCCCCCCGCCGCCGAAGCAAATGGTGCTGACCCGCCCGGTGGTGCCCGGCCCGGCCCTTCGGAGGATGCCTTCCTCGATCGGGTCTGGAGCGGTTTTCAGCGGCTGCTGCGGACCGGTCTGCCCCATGAGTGGCTGCCACCCCGGGGAGTGAATGTGCGGCTGGCGGAATACGGAACCACCAGTTCGACCCTGCTGGCGGTTTCGGCTCATCCGGAGCCTTGCTTCCGCCTCTGGTATGCCCCTGGCAATCCGCTTCATGTTCCCTACATTGACTGTCGCCCGCTGATCGCCCTTCTTTCCGGTTGCCGCGGTGCGATATCGGCGCCGAGGGTGTACCTGCCGCCGATGTCCTAATTCTTGCTTTTTTTTTCGGGATTGCCTATAGTCGCTTGATTTTCAATCTGTGGGAGGCTTTTTTTCATGTTACGAACAATGCGGCAGAATGCCAAATCATGGGTGGTCAAACTGACGTTTTTTATCATCATCGTGGTGTTTTCCTTCTGGGGCGTGGGGACGATGAAGTCCCGGCAGCACGACGAAGTTGCCCGGGTGAATGGGTCGGTTATTACGCGTCAGGAGTTTACCCGGTATTATCAGCAGTTGCTGGAGCGCTATCAGCAGCAGCTCAAGGACCGTTTTACCCCCGAATTGGCCAAGCAGATCAAAGAGCAGGCAGTCAGTGCCCTCATCGACCGCCAACTGGCCCTGGAGTACGCGCAAAAAAACGGTATCGCGGTGAGCGATGACGAGTTGCGCCGGCATATTTCCGGTATGGCGGCTTTCCGCCACAACGGTTCATTCGACCCGGAGGTGTACCGGCAGCTTCTGAGCATGAACCGGCTCACCCCGGCAGCATTCGAGGCGGATGTGCGTACCGACCTCATGCTCGAGCGATTGAACCGGATCATTACCATCGGCGGCATGGCGCCGACGGCGGAAATTGCCGCCGCGGTTCGGCGTGCCGGGGAGAAGATTGCGATATCCTTCATCAGGATCGAGCCGGAAACGTTCACCGGCGAGGTCACGGTGGCCGATGGGGTGCTGGATACGTTCTATGCCGAGAACCAGGAGACCTTCCGTGTGCCCGAGCGGCGGCGGATCGCGGCGATGGTAGTTGATGCCGCCGACCTCAAGGCCGACGTAACGGTTGCGGATGCGGATATCCAGGCATATTACGATGATCACCTGGGGGACTATTTTGTCCCCGAAGAGGTGCAGGCGAGCCACATCCTGATCAAGGCGGAGGAGAAGGATCCCCCGGAGGTGTGGGAGCAGGCGCGTGGAGAAGCCGCGGCGCTGTTGGTTCGTATCGGCCAGGGAGAGGATTTCGCCGCGCTGGCGAAAGCGCATTCGAATTGCCCCTCGGCCGTCCGCGGTGGCGACCTGGGCTGGTTCAAACGCGGCATGATGGTCAAATCCTTCGAGGATGTGGCCTTTGCTCTGGAGCCGGGTGCGGTGACCAGTGAACCGGTGCGGACACCGTTCGGGTACCACCTGATCCGGGTGGTAGACCATCGCCAGCCCCGGACCATGGAAATGGCCGAGGTGCGTGAAGAGATTGTCACCGCGCTGACCAACGAGCAACTTCCCGGTTTGGTTAATGATCGGCTCGACGTGATACAGGCGGAAATCGGTGAGGTTAATCGCGATAGCTTTGTTGAAAAGGCCGGATCCCGGCCGGAGAAACTGGTGGAGAGTGAATGGTTCGCCCGTGACGAGGAGATCGGCGGTATCGGCAGGGACCGCAAACTGGCTGAAACGGTATTCTCCACCGCGGCCGGTACGCTGCGGCGGATGGTCAATCCCCAGGGCCCGAGTTACCTGTTTATGGTGACCGATGTCAAGGAATCCCATATTCCGCCGTTTGATGAATCGTTGCAGCCGCAGGTTGCTGCGGCTTATAAGCTGCGTGAGGCACGCATTCTGGCCCGTCAGAAGGGCAGCGATATGATTGCCGCCCTCGAGGCCGGGAAGATGCTTACCGAGGTGGCGCAGGAAAACCATTTGAAGGTCGAGGAGACGCCGCTTTTCGCACGCGGGGGCGGCTTTGTCCCCAGACTTGGTGCCGATGCGGACCTGAGCCGGCGGCTGTTCGTTCTCGAAGGTGACGACCCGGTCTATCCCGAGCCCATCGAGTACCAGAATATTTTTCTCGTTGCCCGGCTTGAAAAGCGGGAGTTCGATGAATCCAATGCTGGCGCCGAAGTGGAAGAACGCGCCGGCGGTCAGGCCGCCGGTTATCGCCGTTACCAGCGGCTGGAGGAGTTCGGCAACTGGCTGCGTCAAGGGGCCGAGATCGACATCTCGCCAGACCTTTTCGAATCCTGAGTCGGTGGGAATTCAGATCCCGCCGTCATCCAGATGGGCGGCTGCGGGAATTATCTTGATGTTTAAGGGAGTGCTGCGGTAAAATCGTTGACATGCCGCCGCCACTATGCTAGTAACCATCCTCGCGGAAACGACGAGTGATTCGGGGCTGTAGCTCAGCTGGGAGAGCGCATGACTGGCAGTCATGAGGTCAGGGGTTCGATCCCCCTCAGCTCCACCAAGTAAATACAGGCACTTGCAAGTCATTTGCAGGTGCCTTTTTTGTCAGATTCTTCGCGTTCCACAATGTACATTGCAATTTCCCCCGCAAATTAACTTACAATTTACCCTGTAATTTTCGCCGCAATTTATTCCCCAGTACGTTCTTCGCGGTTTATCCCTTCGGCTGACTTTTGCGCCGGCGACCGACCGCGTCGGCACCGGCGCCCGGAGGGGCATACTGCAACGCAACGCGATGGTTTCGAGCAACATCGGCGGGATCTTTCGCAGCGGTGTTTCCGGGCTTCAAAGGGTGCCGGGTATCAATGATAATCTTGAAGTGTGCCAAAAATGGCAATGAATAGTGTGCCATCTCCAGGTGGTACACTATTCAATTTCCGAAATTGGTACACTTTTCAGTCGCCATCAACACCGGTGGTCGTCGGTGGTGTGCCCGGGTATTGCGGCAGGTCGAACATTGACAATTGTCCGGTAACCGGGCAGATTTGGGGGTAATGAAAACGATGTACTGAAGGAGATGCTAGGAGATGCTATGAGCGCCAATACCATCACTATCAGGCTCATGAAGGCGGACGACTTCGATGCCGTAGTGGCGATCGACCGGAAAATCCTTACCAATCCCCGGACCGACTATTATCGGGTGAAATTCGGGAAGCTGTTCGAATCCAACGATTACCTGCCCGCGTCACTGGTGGCCCAAAACGTTGATGGTAAGGTGGTGGGGTTTGTCATGGGGGAAATCTACCTTGGCGAGTACGGCATCTTCCAGGAAGAGGCGCGGCTGGATACCATCGGCGTCGATCCCGCTTACCACCATCACGGTGTGGGCCGGCGCCTGATCGATGAATTCATGGATCACCTGAAGAGTCTCGGGGTGCAGAAGGTGAACACCCTGGTCGACTGGAACGATTCGCGGCTGATCCATTTTTTCAGTGCCAACCGGTTCAGCCCTTCAAGGACCATCAATCTGGAACGAAGTTTGTGATATTGTCCTGAATTCAGCGCCGGCGCGGGCATGTCAGGCGGCGAGGTAATATGAAAATGTTTTAATCCGGGTCGCGGTTGACAAACCAATGGTGCTTCACTACTTTTAATCGTAGGAAACAGCTAAAGTATTCGCCATGTCCGCCGAATTGCAACGAGAGGGGGATGGAGAAAAGCAGTACAGGAGGTATGTAGTCATGAAAATCGTCAAGTCAGAGCGCGAAATCGACAGCGTCGAGGTGGCCAAGCTGCTGGACACCAGCCCCGACAACGTCAATTACATGGCTCGCAAGGGTATTTTGCCGGGTTACAAGGTGAGCAAGTTCTGGCGCTTCAACCGTCGGACCATCACCCGGTGGATCAGGGAGAACCAGTTGGCCGAGGCATGAGCTGGCCGCGTCTTGGTGGGGGCTCCATTCGATTGGGCGAGTCGCTATCAACGCATGGCGTCGCCGTGGCGGTAACGAGGATGATGCGGATGAGGATCCCTTCCCCTTGAAAAACAGTTGCTAAACAAAAGGCCGCACGGTGTACCGTGCGGCCTTTTTTGATTGATCAGCTGGTAGTGAGCCTATGTGCGTGCAGCTTACTTCTTGTACCAGCTCTTGTCGTAATCACCCACCAGATCATCGATCCAGGAGTGGGAGTAGAGGACTTCGCCCTTGAGGCACTTGATGCTGCGGTAGTAGACCTTCAGCTCGGTGGAGAGGGAGGACTCGTCGACGTCCTGATCTTCCATCATCTTCTTGGTCAGCTCATCTACCGCGGGAATCTTCCCATTACACAGGGCGATCATCTCGGCATCGTAGGCGTCAACGATGGAGGAGTAGATGCCCAGATACTTGTGCATCGCCTGGTAGCCGCGGTTCAGGTAGTGGCGCAGCTCGTTCGGGGAGCCGTTGGAGATGTTGGACAGACCGCAGGTTGACTTGGCGCCCGGCGCGAAGTCGGGAATAAGCGGCAGGAACTCAAGAAAGGAGGCCACCTGGCCGGGGTCCACGCTGACCGGCAGGACGATGGGGTCAATCCACATCTTCTCGGCCGGAACATCAAACTCCAGCGCCTTGTTGTAGATCTCGGCGGCACACATGCCACGCTCGTTTACGTCCCGGGGAATGCCTTCCTCGCTCAGGGTCAGGGCGACGAACTCACAGCCGTACTTCTTGACCATCGGCATGCGGGTGTTCAGGCTTTCGGGCTGGGCGGAGATGGAGTTGACGATGCAGCTCTCCGGATCGCGGGCGGCCTTGAGGCCGGCCTCGATGGCGACGTGATTGGTGGAGTCCAGCGCCAGGGGCAGTTTGGAAACCTCGTTGATTGTCTTCACCAGCCAGGCCATCATCTCGTCGCCGGCCTTGCGCGCCGGTCCGAGGTTGAGATCCTGGTAATCGGCGCCAAGTTCCTCCTGCTCCCTGGCCATCTTCTGCACCGGCTTCGGATCACGTTCCTTGATTGCCGGTCCGATGGTCTTGGACATGATGTTGATGCTTTCAGCGATGGTAAGTACCTTTGCCATCTTTATCCCTCCAATCTACGAGGTATAACCTCTTTTTACACAATTGAGATGGTAAAAAGACAGGAGCCGGCGGGTCGCCTGCTCCTGTCAACACTACTCGTCGCGGTTATTTGTATTCCTTCAGGAAGGCCGGCAGGTCGGATGCCTCGCGGGTACCGATGATGACCTCCCACTCGTCACCGAGCTCTTCCTGGAATTCACCGGAGAGCTGGGCCACGTAACCCGGAATGATGATCTTCTTGTGGTTGACCTTGTCGGTGATGCCCGACTTGACGACGAACGGCGCCATGGCGTCGGCGACGAACTTGCCGGCGGACCACGCGGTCAGAACGGACATACCCTCGACGTCCATGATCAGCAACCAGGTGGGAACACGACTGGCTTCGACCTCGGCACTGACGATGAAGTAGGTCAGGGCAAAGTTGGTGGTGATGATCACCGGCGAATCCGGACCCGGGTTGTTGATCGGGTAGATGCCCTGGTCAACGACCATCGGCCGCTGCGGGTCGGTATAGATGTTCAGGCGCTGGACGAGCAGCGGGAGCATCCGCTCCTTGTCGACGTCGCTCATTACCACGATGCCGCCGTACTTGGCGATGGCGATGGCGGCGTACATGGCTTCCTTGTACGGATCGTCGGTCATCTCGAAGACCAGGTTGATGGTCGGATAGCCGACTTCGCGGTTCTTGGACTTCAGGGCCGCACGACGAACCATGGTGTTGTCGTAGAAGACCTGCTTGATGCTCCGGGCGCCGGTATCGAGAACGATTTCCTTCACGCCGGCATCGGCGATGGTCTTGGTGAAATTTGACACCTCTTCGATGGAAGCGCCTTTGGCGACCACGGAAGCCTCGTTGGCGGCGGCGATGGTGGCCACCTTGTCGGCGTTGTCGGCGGTGGCGGCGTAGAGTAATGCTTTTCGGCCCTTGGCGGCCTTGGCGCCGGCTTCCAGAGCGTCGAGGTTGTCACTGCAGAGGATGAGGCCCTTCTCGGTGGCGCCCATGGCCTTCTTCACCAGGGCTTCGAATTTGCCGGCGTCGCCGCTGGCATTGACTACCGCGAGCAGGTTCGGCTCGAGGGTGAGACCCACGCGCTCGAAGGTCACGGTGTTCAGGTTGTTGATCTTGGCATCGACCTCGGCATCGTCCATGGCGTCGGTAATCGCGACGGCAATGGCGGTGGGGTTGATGAAGGTCTTTTCATGCCGGTACATGACCAGCTCTTCACCCACCTTGACCGCATTGTCACCGGTGCCGATAACCACCCCGCGGATCGGGGGTGCGGAAGCTTCACTCAGCTGCGCCTTGGCTTCATCAGAGACGTACGGGCACTTGCTCAGTTCGGCTTTACCCGCCGCCAGCTGCATGGCAAAAGCCAGACATGTCGGCTGTCCGCACTCCTTACAGTTGGTCTTGGGGAGCAATTTGAAAATCTGGATACCAGTGAGTCCCATTCACCTATCTCCTTTCAGGAAATCATTGCTGCCCCCCACTCCCCTGAAAACCGCGAAGAGAGAAGAGGTTTCTGTGTCTGGTCAGGTCTTCTGGCTGACGGATCGTCCTACCGGCCGCGCCTTCCCGAATGGCTCCATTCAGTGGCCTGCATGCGGCTTTCGTCCCCGATCACAGCGGCGGGTCCGCTCCCGATTTCCACGGGATTCCCTTGTACCAGACTACGTATGCTTATCCCAGGTTGTACCGTATATATACGTTGCTACATCAGCGGCGGCATTTCAAGCGCCGGATGTCCTACTTCACTCATGAACGCGATGACCTCTTCTTCGGTGGTCGCGTTTTCTTCGGTGGCGATCTTGCTATAGAGATCCGGCACGCCGATCTCTTCGCCGCGCTTGTCGATCATATCCTTCAGCTGCTCTTTCAGCGCCTTCGGCAGCCAGGCCAGGCGCTTGATGCCGCCTTCGGCGGAGACGAACTTCTTGCTGCCGATGTAGAACTTGGAAATACCAACGAATCCGGGGGTCTGTAACCCGCCGCCGACGGTGCCGGCGAGGGTCGAAAAGGGCATCCCGCAGGGGGTTTCGCCGGTGTAGTCGCGGTCGACCACCATGATGGCATTGGCGCCGAAGAGGCAGGAAACGATCGCCTCGAAGCAACCGCAGGAAGTCATCGGGCTTTCCATGATGGAGTACGCCGAAAAGGCTTCGAAGGCGTTGCCGGAAGCCGGCCCGACGAAGGCGTCGACGCCCTTCCACTGACCAAGGCGTTCGTCGATGACGTCACCCTTGGGGATCGGCTGGTTCGGACCCGTCGGGTTGATCTCGTAGGATGCCCGGCAGTCAAGCCAGTTGTAAGCTCCGCACAGGCCCGGCCGCTCCGGGGTGACCACGCAGACGTGGGTCGGGGCGAAGGACTGGCACAGGGTGCAGGAATAGTAGGTATCGGTGGTTTCGTCGATCATGTCGGCGAGGCGGTTGTCTCGCTCCGACCAGGTCTTGCGGGCGACGGCCAGGTGCTTCTCGACATCGGCCTGATTGGTGAACACGGTCACCTGGACCTTGTCGACGATGGCGCCGAACTCATTGTGCATCTTGGCGTGCAGGATGGTGCCGAAATGCTTCAGCCGGAAGCCTGACTCGTACGCTTTTTTGGAAATACGCATCCAGACAATGTCGCGCTGACCGATGTGCAGCACACCCTCGGCGCCGTTCAGCAGGTGGTGGCACTGGCGCTCGAGGATCGGTTCGAAGTCTTCCTGGAACTTGCGGCCAGCCAGCTCGATCCAGATACCGACGGGCAGCAGACCGCCGGCTTCGACGTCATCCAGATCCGGGCCGATAACGGTGAACTTGCCGTCCTCGACCTGGTCAAGGGGCTTGGAATAGGCGAACTCGAAGCCCATCGACTTCGGCCCGCCGAGCTCGACATGCATGGCGTCCTTCTTGATCCGCTCACCCTCGAAGGCCGGACCGTAGGATCCCGGAATATCGATCTTGGTAATCTGAATCTTCAGGCCGCGGACCTCGATGGCCTTGGTGACGATCTCTTCCTGCGGAATGTTGGAGACCACGTGCTCGTAGGTACAGATACCGGTGGGCAGTACCTCGGGAATATCGGTATCGGCGATGGTCGGGAAGCCCCAGTTGATGGCCCCGGCGGCGGCGGCGTATTTCTCGTCGTCAACCGTATCGAGCGCCAGCACGAAGGCGAACACGCGGTTTTTGTTGTACATCAGGTTGCCGGAGAAGTCTCCGGGTTTGATGCCACCGAAGGTCAGGGCGGCACGGGTGGCGAAGCCCAGGGCGTGGATGGCGGCTGAGGTGTCCTTGCCGAACGGCACCAGGCGGGTGTTCCAGCCCAGCTGCACGCCGGCTTCCTTCAACTGCTCGGCGAAGCTGACGCCCTTGTCGTTGGCGCCGGCCATGAAGACGTAGATGCTTTTTTCCTGCAGCTCCTTGGCGATGGCAACAGCGGTTTCCACATCCTTGGCGGCGCCGACGATGGCGGCGAAACCGGGCGCGGAACCGTCAACGAATTCAACCCCGCGCTTGCGCAGAATGATGTCGTCGGCGGCACCCAGCCAGATGTCGGTATCGGTGTCTTCCGGGTCTTCCTTCATCGGCAGGTAGGGGCAGGGATCATCGAGATACTTCATCGCCTCTTCGAGGTCGTAGGCGAAACAGGTGGCCATACCGGCATCGAGCCCCGGGCCAAGATAAGGCAACCAAGCGTTCTCGGCCGGCACTTCCGGCAGCAGGTCGCGGCACATCTTGATGACGTGCGGCATGTCGCCGAGCTTCTCGACCTTGAAGCCGCTCATGCCGTAGATCACCGGCAGGTAATAACCGGTATTGGGCAGTTTGACTTCCTTGTCGTAACCGTACTTTTCCAGCGCGGCGTTGAGCTTGCCCTCGACGCGATCGACGATTGCATGGGCACCGCGGATAGCGGAACTGATAATAAGCTTGGACATTCTGTTACCTCCATCCGGGAGACTTCGTGTCTCCAATATGAATAGGTGTGACTGGATACCGCTGATTACATCATCTCGTCAATGATCTCTTCAGTGAGCTTGACGGCATGCGGGTTGCGCATGATGAGCAGGTTGGTGCCGCTCAGCAGCATGTCGACGGCGGTCATGGCTTCCCACAGGACGCCGCGCTTCTCCATGTCAGGGCCGAAGGAGGGCTCTTCCTTGTCGGTGAGCTTGACCTCGCGGGCCTTCCAGCATTCCTTGCCGAGATCGCTGATAATCGGGCACTGCATCTTGTCGTCGTTCTGCGACAGGGCGGCCAGGGAGATGCGCTCCATCACCGAATAGGTGTACTCGACGCCATAGCCCAGGGCACCGGTAGAGGGTTCCATGATGATCTTTTCCAGGGGCAGGCCGAGGTTGCTGATGAGGATGTTCATCTGCTTGGCCATGTTGACGTCGATGGGGCTCTGGGAGACGACGGCGTGACCGTAACCCAGGGCGGCGGCGGCGATCTTCTTGTAGTTTTCCTCCACCGCCGGGCCGATGAGCAGGTTCATGCCCTCACAGGCCTCGCAGATCTTCGGCAGAACTTCGGCGTCTTTCTCGACGTTGCCGCTGCCCCAGACCATCAGCGGTACGGAGATGGCAGCCGCGACCTTTTTGGTCAGGTCGGCGGCGTAGGCCGCGTCCCGGTTCTCACCGTTGGGATCGGTAGAGGCCAACTGCAGGCAGATCATTTTCGCGCCGTATTCCTCGACATTCTTCTTCGCCCAGGCCACCGGATCGCTGATGACATCCTTGAAGGGATCGACGACTGCCGCCGGCCACTCCGGATCGACCACATCGTACACCTCCATGGCGATTATTGGTTTGTTGGGCAGGTCGCTGTCGAAGCTGCAGAACGGCATGCTCGCCTGGCCGCCGACGACTGCCTTCTTGTCCCCGACACCGATTTCCAACGCCCTCATTTTGCCGGAGTATTTTTCCGACACTGCTGAAAATGCCATGTTCGCTCTCTCCTTTCCGTGGGGTTTGTTTCTCGGTTATCTGTTACTGAAACGGAACGTACGGGGGATTGTATACTGCATAACGTTCACCGCTGGCTTATAGTTGATTTTCAGGCCAAATACAAGGGAAAAATGGCTTCCATAAGCTGCCGGAGAGCGTGGTAGGAAACCGCCTCCGCCGGCACCTGCACGGTCGGTTTTCCCTCCCGATCGAAACGGGCGATATCCGGATCCTCGGGGATAACGCCGCCGAGTTCGAGCCCCAGTTCGGTGATCAGCCGTGCGGCCTCGGGCTCCAGTTTGCCGCCGGGCACGCGGTTGATCAGCAGCAAGACCTTTTTGATGTTCAGCTTCAACTCATCGATTAGGTCGCGGATGCGGCCGGCGGTACGGATACCCCTGAGGCTCGGGTCGGAGACCACCAGCAGCAGGTCGAGATCCTTGGTCAGCAAGCGGCTGAGGTGTTCCATCCCGGCCTCGTTGTCGACCACGACGTAATCGTACTCCTTGATCAGGAAGTCGATGAACTTTTTACACAGAGCGTTGGCGTAGCAGTAGCAGCCGGCGCCTTCGGGGCGGCCCATGACCAGCAGATCCCAGGTTCCGGTCTCGACCAGGATCTGCTGGATGTGGTATTCCATGTAGGCTTCCTTGGTCATCCCCGCCGGCACTTCGGTTTTCATTCCTTCGCGCAGGTCGCCGATGGTGCCCGGCACCTCGACCCCGAGGACCTCGCTGAGGTTGGCGTTGGCGTCGGCGTCAACCGCCAGCACCGGCCGTTCTACTTTCTCCGCCAGGTAGCGGAGCACCATGCCGGTGAGGGTGGTTTTGCCTGTTCCTCCCTTGCCGGCCACTGCGATTGATTTACCCATGTTTCCGCACAACTCCTTCTCCTGCCGTCCACCGGTTTCCCCGGCGGGCGCCGCGTCCCGCGTGGCGCGGTGCGAATTGGTGGTCTCTGCCGGTGGCGGCCGTGTTCCGCGTGGTTTTCCGACCAGCGGACATGTGGGCGCTGCCCGGGCCGATGTTCGTTCAGGTTGCCGGATCCGGGTGGATCAGCTTCATCACTTCGGGAAACGCGTTGGTATCGGTATGGGGCAGGAACAGCGCCGCCACGTATTCGTCCATGAAACGCATGTTGTTAGCCAGTTCGATATTGGTCATCATGTCGGATACCCGGCGTGCGTCCCTCATCATCTCCCGCGAGAATGAAACCAGGCGGGCGCCCAACAGGGCGCCGTTGCCGACGAACATGAATTTATCTACCGGTATCTCCGGCAGCAGGCCGATGGTGACCGCCCGCTCCAGGTTGATGAACTGGCCGAAACCGCCGGCGATGATCAGCCGATCCAACTCCGCGAAGGTCATGCCGACACTTTCCAGCAGGATGCGGCAACCGGCATAGATCGCACCCTTGGTGCGGATAAGGTTGTCCAGGTCGCCTTCGGTGATGACGATATCGCCGACGCCGTCGGCTTCCGCCGCCGGTACCAGGAGATATTCCCAGGCGCCTTCGGTCTCGCGAATCCGGTCGGTGCCGAGCCCGCGATTGAACTTGCCGTTGGGTTCGACGATTCCGGTGATCAGCATCTCCGCCACCGCGTCGATCAGACCGGAGCCGCAGATGCCGAGCGGTTTGCGGTTGCCGATGGTGATCACCATCGGCTCGAAGGTCTCGGGGTTGATGCGTACCTGCTCGATGGCGCCGCGGGTGGCGCGCATGCCGTGCTTGACGCCGCCGCCTTCGAAGGCCGGGCCGGCGGAGCAGGAGGTACACACCAGCCAGTCGCAGTTGCCCAGAACGATCTCGCCGTTGGTGCCGACGTCGATGAACAGGGTCAGGTCCTCGCGCTGGAAGATGCCCGAGCCGAGGATGCCGGCGACGATGTCGCCGCCGACGTAGGAGGAGACCAGCGGGAAGGTGTACAGGTGGACATGCTCGGGCAGGTTCAGACCGATATCGATGCCCCGCACCGGCGGGAAGAAGTTGGCCGTTGGAACGTAGGGATCCTCGCGGATGTACTTCGGGTCGATGCCCAGCAGCAACTGTGTCATGGTGGTGTTGCCGGCTACCACCATGTGGGAGAGGTTCTCCCGGTCGATGCCTGACTGCCCGAGCAGGGCGCGAATGATCTCGTTGATATCGCCGACCACGGCCTGCTGCAGCTCCCGGAGACCATCGCCTTTCTGGGAATGGACGATGCGGCTGATAACGTCCTCGCCGAAACGTACCTGGGAGTTGTAGCGCGCGTCCTCGGCCAGCAGGTTGGCCTCTTCATCATCATCGCAGTCTTTTCCGGCCGCCGCTACCCGGCACTCCCGAAGGTCCAGCAACTGCCCTTTGACGGTGGTGGTGCCGACATCGATGATGATGGAGAAATTGCGTTCGGTGGTGTCGCCGGGTTCGACGTCGATGAGTTTGAGTCCCTTGGGATTGTAGACCAGGGTGACGGTGACCTGCCAGTCGGCGTCACGCAGCAGTCGGGCGATCCGGGTCAGCAGGCGGAAGTCGGTGGAGATGCCGTCGAGCCCGTGCCGGCGCTTCAATTCCCGCATCAGGCGGCCGAGGTCGCTGAGGTTGTCATCGGGGGTGGGCGGCGGCAATTCGAGGTAGAGTTTCCACACCGCCGGGTCCACCGTCAGCCCCTGGACCAGGGTGTTCAGATCCCTCGCCTTGAGGATATGGCGTTTGCCGCCGGTGCGCGCCTTGAGGGCGGCATTGTCGATCCGGGATTCCGGCGGAATGGTGACCACCAGATCGCCCATGACCTTCGTCAGACAGGCGAGGCGGTAGCCCTGCTCCCACTGCTCGTCGGACAGCTTTGCCGACGGCTTGCTCTCCACCAGGCCGCGGTCGACGATTACTTTGCACTTGCCACAGGTGCCGTTGCCGCCGCAGGAGGCGTTGATATGCACCCCGGCGGCCATCGCCACCCGCAGCAGCGTCTCCCCGTGACGGAAGACGTCGACGGTGATGTCATCGGGCATGAAGGTAACGCGGTGGACCGGTTCCGGCATGGGAAATAAATCTCAAAATGGTGAAATAATGTTTTAAGCGGCTTTTGCCAAAAATGAAAAACCTGAAGGGGCGCGATGCCGCTTCAGAGTTTTCATTTTGGGCGAGAATCCACCCGGGGGGATAACGCCCCCCCCCGGGTGGGGATTGAAAAGAGTGTAACGACTACAAGAATATCATGATAGTTGTCCGGGAATCGTAACCACCTTCCGCATTGCCGGAAGCATCCAGTCGCCAGGAGATCGGAGCGGTCACCCTCGTAATCCTCCATCGTATCACATTCTGACTCCTGAATTCTATCTTCTGTCTCCCTGAACAGCTTAGAACAGGCCCTTCACCTGGCCGGTTGCCGTATCGACGTCGATGCGGCGGTAGGCCGGGTCGGATGCCGTACCGGGCATCAGTTTGATGGTGCCGCCCAACGGTACGCAGAAGCCGGCGCCCTGGTAGATGAGGACATCGCGCACCGGGAAGATGAAGCCCTTGGGCCGGCCCTTGAGGGTCGGGTCGTGGGACAGGGACAGGTGCGTCTTGACCATGCAGGTACCGAGCTTGGAGAGCTCGGGATCGTTATCGATCATCTCGATCTTCTTCATCGCTTCGGGGCTGAAGGAAGCACCGTCGGCACCGTAGACCTCGGTGGCCAGCAATTCGATGCGCTTCTTCAACGGCGTGCTGTCCTCGTAGAGGAACTTGAAGTTGGTCGGTTCCTCGCACGCCTCGATGACCGCATGGCACAGTTCCTGGGCTCCTTCACCGCCGTACTGCCAATGCTTGGAGACGGCGCAGCGGGCGCCAGCGGCCTCGGCCAGTTCCTTGACCTTGGCAATTTCTTCATCGGTATCGGTGAAGAAGCTGTTGATGCAGACCACCGGATTGGTGCCGGCCTTTTTCACCGTCTCGATGTGAGCGATGAGGTTGGAGCAGCCGGCTTCCACCAGGCCGACATTCTTCTGGGTATATTCGGCGGCCAGCGGCCGGCCGGGTACCACCTCGGGGCCGCCGCCGTGCATCTTCAGAGCACGGACAGTGGCGACGATGACCGAGCAGTTGGGGGTCAGACCGGAGAAGCGGCACTTGAGGTTCCAGAATTTCTCGAAGCCGATATCGGCGCCGAAGCCGGACTCGGTGACCAGGTAGTCGCTCAGCTTCAGGCCGATGCGGTCGGCGATGATGGAGGACTGGCCGATGGCGATGTTGGCGAAGGGGCCGGCATGGACGAACATCGGCTGGCCTTCGAGGGACTGCAGCAGATTCGGGTTCAGGGCCTTGACCATCCACGCGGTCATGGCGCCGGCGACATCGAGATCCTCGGTGGTTACCGGCTTGCCGGATTTGGAGTAGGCGACGATGATCCTGCCCATCCGTTCACGCAGGTCTTTCAGGTCCTTGGCCACCGCCAGGATCGCCATGATCTCGGAGGAGACCGCGATGGCGAAGCCGGATTCCATCACCATGCCGTCGAGCCGGCCGCCAAGGCCGATGACGATGTTGCGCAGCGCCTGGGCGCAGAAGTCCATGATCCAGCGGACTTCGATCTGGTTGGGGTCGATGTCGAGACGCTTCAGCCCCTTCTTGGCGAGAAACTCGTCGGTGTTGTTCTGCTCGTGCTGCATGCGCGAGGTGAGAGCGACCATCATGAGGTTGTGGGCGTTCATGATGTTGTCAATGTCACCGGTGAGGCCGAGCGAGAACGGGGTCAGCGGGATGGTCTGAGCGAGTCCGCCGCCGGCCGCGGAACCCTTGATGTTGAAGGTCGGACCGCCGGAGGGTTGACGAATGGCGCCAACAACCTTCTTGCCCATCAGGCCGAGACCCTGGACGAGACCCAGCGAGGTGGTGGTTTTCCCCTCGCCCAGCGGCGTCGGGGTGATGGCGGTGACGTTGACATACTTGCCGTCTGGCCGGTCGCCGAGGCGCTCGAGTACCTTCATGTAGTCGACCTTGGCGACGTACTTGCCCATCGGGATCAGCTCGTCGCCAACGAGGCCGAGCTCGTCGGAAACCTGCTGAATCGGCTTCATGTGGGTTTCTTCCGCCAGGGCCGCCAACTGCCAGTCCTTCATGTTGGGGGCGTCAAATTTCGTGAAATCCAGGCCCATCTCGTCTTCCTCCTCAGAATTGGTTGAAACGTTGACAGTGTTTGTTAAACCGGGGTTTCAAACACAAAAAAGAGGGCACTGACAGCCCGTTCCGCCGTTATGCCCTCCCGCTTTCCTACCGCTGATCATCGCCGCCGCCATGGCACCGGGATGTCCGCTGTACTGTGTGGCCGCCGAATGCAATATGCCTCTCCTTAGTTGCTCGGGTCCGCCCTGCGGCAGGGGCACACATAACCACAACGTCCGGCCTTTGTCAAGGAAAAAGGCGCCCGAAAACGGCGATTGGTTTTTGCATGCATTATTCTGTCGTAATTGTCCGGCGCACCCAGGCAAGGGCTGTTTTGCGGTCCTCGATTTCTCCTTCCAGCTGGTGTTCGCGTACCGCATGGATGATCTCGCCGAAGCGGGGTCCCGGGGGCAGACCGAGGGCGATGAGGTCCTGCCCCGAGATCAGCGGAGTGATCAACGCCTGGCGTTCCGCGCGGTAGATCTCCAGCAGTTCTCGGCCGCAGCGGATAACCGCCTGGTGCCGTTCGGGGTGACGGCGGCCGCGGGTGGCTTCGCTGTCGGCCAGGGTGAGCAAGAGCAGCAGCGGCAGTGGTTCGCCGATGCGGAAGACCAGCTTGCGGAAGGTCTTCGCCTTCGCCGGGGCACGGGCAAGCAGAAGCACCTCCAGGTGGTGTTCGATCAATTCGATGACCTGCGTGCGGATCCTTCGTCCCAATGCCAGGGGCTTCATGACCGCGGCGGCAAGATGGGCGGAGAAGCGCTCGTGGCCGTAAAAGTGGACCGCGCCGGTTTCCGGGTCAACCGTTCGCGTCTGCGCTTTGCCGGTGTCGTGCAGCAGGCCGGCGAGGTGCAGGGCGAGCTGCCCCTCGGCGTCCGGAGGCGGCAGTTGGAAAGGGTTGTCGGTGAGCAGGGGGTCGAGGTGGGCCAGCAACGACAGGGTGTGTTCCCAGGCATCGAGATGGTGGTAGTTCCCCTGCGCCAGTCCGGCGAGCGGCCGCAGGGCGGGAAAAAGGTGGAAAATGGCACCATTTTCAGCCAGCAGGTTGATGCCCCGGGCGCCGTCGCGCCGGGTGAGGATGGTGCGCAGTTCATGACCCCGGCGCTCACCGGGAGCTGTCGGCAGGCCCGGGGCGGCGGCCCGCATCTGTTCCCGGGTGGGGATATCGATGACGGCGTCGAGTTCGAGGGCGAAACGTGCCGCCCGCAGAATGCGCACCGGGTCTTCGTGCAGGCTCCGGGGGGAGACGGCGATGATGCGGTGCCCGGCAAGTGCCTCCCGGCCGTGGTGCGGGTCAATCAGCCGGCCGGCACGGAAATCCCACGCCATGGCGTTGACGGTGAAATCGCGGCGCCCGAGGTCGGTGATGATGTCGGGTCCTTCCAGGGGGGTGATATCCACCGTGAAGTCGCCGGCCACGAGCCGCCGGGTCGTACGGTCCCCCTGGCCGAGGGTGATGAAGCGGCCGCTGAAGTGCCGGAGCATGAAGGTTTCCCAGGCGGCGATATCCTGCGCCCGGCAACTGAAGTCGAGATCTGCCAGCGGCCGCCGTAACAGCAGGTCACGAACGCTGCCGCCGACCAGATACAGGTCCGGCCCGGTACTGCCGGTCGCCGTCGCAAGGTCGAGCGCCGCGGGCAGGCCAGCGGTCAGGAGCTGCAGGAAGTCGGTATCGGTTGTGGTTGTCGTCGAGGTTATAGTCATCATGAACCGAGCGGATGCTGCATGCCGGCCGCCGGATCAGGCGGCGGTAAGGCGGAGAAAGTTGTCGAGGATTGCCATCCCGGCGGTGGTGAGAATCGATTCCGGGTGGAACTGGATGCCCCAAACCGGTAGTACCCGGTGCTCGATGGCCATGATTTCGCCGTCGTCCCGGGCCCGGGCGATGACCCGCAGGACGGCCGGGAAGGTTTCCTCTCCGATGACCAGGGAGTGGTAACGGGTGGCCTCGAACGGGTTGGCGATGCCGGCGAAAAGACCGTTGCCGTCGTGTTCTACCATGGAGGTCTTGCCGTGCATCACCCGGCCGGCACGCACCACCTCGCCGCCGAAGGCGGCGCCGATGGCTTGGTGGCCGAGGCAGATGCCGAGTATCGGGATCCGGCCGGCCAGCTCCCGGACGGCGGCTACCGAGATGCCGGCCTCTGTCGGGGTGCAGGGACCGGGTGAGATCACCAGTCGGGTGGGGGCGAGGGCGGCAATCCCGGCGACATCGAGTTCGTCGTTGCGGAAGACGCGCACGGTTTCGCCGAGGATGCCGAAGTACTGCACGATATTATAGGTAAAGGAATCATAATTGTCGATCATCACCAGCATGGCCGGATCGTCTCCTCCCGGCCTTCGGGCCGGCTGCGCCTACCGGTCGCGTTCGGTTTCACCACGGCGCCGCCACCGGCATTGTCGTCCGGGCGCAGTGTCCCCGGATAAGGTTCCGCGGCCGGCAAAGACGGTTCATGCATTGTCCCACGAAGACGTACCCCCCCAGGTACGTCTCACTCCGGTAGACTCGAGATCGTAGAGGCCGGCGGCGTACCCCCAGGTACGCCTCACTCCTGCTGAAAAGTGATTGTCAATCAGGCAGAGACGACCGAACCCCCCCCCCGGGGGACGCCTCACTCCTCGGCTCTTGCATGGGGTGAATCCGGCGCGGTTGCGGTGCTGTCGGGTTTTCGGCACCGTCCGGCCGTGGTTACGGCTCAATCAGTTGTGACCGGCGTACAGATGTTCCCGCGTCAAGGGCAGGTCATTAACCAATCCCCGGGTAAAAGTCAACTGGTAAAGGTTGAGATCGCCGTGGAGGAAATTTGCCGCGCTGCCGTTGAGGTAGAGACGCCAGCGGCGCAGGAAGGTTTCCCGGGCCGCGGCGGTGAGGCCGCTGTCGGCCAGGGTGGTACGGATGTCGTCGAGGTGGGCCTCGAAGCGACGGATCCAGTGTTGCAGGGTGAGATGGTAGTGGTGCCGGAGATTTTCCACGTCGATGACCTTGAGCGCCCGCAGGCCCATCTCACCACACATGCCGGCGAGACTGGGCAGGTCGCCGCCGGGGAAGATGTAGGTGGTGATCCACGGGTCAGTGGGGGCCTCGTGGTCCTTGCCGATGGTGTGCAGCACGCCGATACCGCCGGGTTTCAGCAACTTGCGGACGGTGTCGAAAAAGACCGGGTGGTAGCGTTTGCCGACATGCTCGAACATGCCGATGGAGATGAACTTGTCGAAGGATCCCCGGGCGCTGCGGTAGTCCTCGAGGACGAAACTTACCCGGTCGTCAACCCCGGTATTCCGCGCCTGTTCGCGGGCGTAATCGTATTGATTGCGGGCGAGAGTGTAGCCGACGCCGGTGATGCCGTGGCGGCGGGCGGCGTAAATCAGCATCCCGCCCCAGCCGCAGCCGATGTCCACCAGCCGGTCGCCGGAGGTGAGCCGCAGCTTGCGGCACAGATGCTCGTACTTCGCCTGCTGAGCCATTTCCAGCGACATCTCCGGATTCCGGAAGTAGGCGCAGGAATAGGTCATGCTGTCATCGAGCCAGTGGCGGTAGAATTCGTTGCCGCGGTCGTAATGGTGGGCAATCGCCCGGCGCGCGCCGGAAGGAGTGTTCCAGCGGCGGTGAAAGCGTTCCCACAGATGCTGGAAACGCTGGTGCAGGGCGCCGCGCCGCCGCTCCCACGCGGGGTTCATGCAGACACGGATGAGTTCCTGGAGGCTGCCGCCGATGTCGATCTCGCCGGCGGCATAGGCCTCGCCGAACCCCAGCGAGCCACCGGTGAGCGCCGCCTTGGCGGCATCGGGGGTTTTCAGCCGCAGGGTGCAGCAGGGTCCCCGGCCGGCTGATGGGGGGCCGTACTGGCGCCGGTCACCATCCCAGTACTCGACCGCCAGTGGCACCGTTGCGCACCGGTCGGTGAAGGCGTGAAAGAGTTGTTTGACCGTACGGTGTGGGGCCATGATTCATCCTCCCTGCGAAGCTGAAGATGCCCTCGGCCGGCTCCGGCTGGTCTCGGAAATCGGGGTGGTCGGGAGGCCGAAATGCTAGCGGGCGAATCCCTCCACCACCAGGGTACCGCTCTTGGTGTCCTTGCGCAGCTGGAGATATCCCCGTTTCTCCGCATCCTTGAGCATCTCGCTGAAGGAGCGGTAGCCGAGGGTGGATTCATTGAATGACGGCCGCTTGCGCTGCATCGTCTGTTTGATCATCGACGACCACAGGATCTCCTTGTTCTCGCGCATCAGCGCGGTGATCGCCTCGAACAGCAGCTGGAAGGCGGCGTGGCGTTCCTCAGGCAGGTCGTCGACGATCTTCGGCGGGGTCAACTCCGCCGCCTCGACCAGATCCTCGTAGAAGATGAACTCGTCGCAGTTGTCGGACAAGAGCGGCGAGGTGCTCTCCCGCATGCCGATGCCGATAACCCGCTTGTTGTTCTCCTTGAGTTTGGAAACCAGGGGGGAGAAGTCGCTGTCCCCGGAGACGATGACGAAGGTGTCGATATGTTCCTTGGAATAGGACATGTCCATGGCATCGACGCACAGCCGGATATCGGCGGAATTCTTGCCGCTCATGCCGCGTTTGGGGATCTCCACCATCTCGATGGCGGCGGCGTGAAGCTGGGTCTTGTAATGGGAATAGACGGCCCAGTCGGCGTAGGCCTTTTTGGCGATGACCTTGCCTTTTTCCAGCAGACGGGCGAGAATGGTCTCAACCTTGAAACCGTTCTTTTTCTTGCCCTTGAACCCCAGGGCGAGGTTTTCGAAGTCGATGAACACCGCCAGGGTATGTTCGATTTCAGCCATACAATCCGTTTTCTCCTTTATTATGGTGGAGCGATTCTGATACGATAACGTTCCGGTCGGGATTTGTCAAATTTGATCGAACCGTAACTATTGCCAAAAAGCGACGAAAATGGACGGACCGTAACGGCGTCGGATTCGCGGCGCTTCCGTGCTGAGGAAAGGCGGCGGACATGGACGTACGCCGCGGTGATTGAGGCTGAAGCGCAACGAAAAAGACGGAGCTGTTGCGAAGCCGTCATCCATTGATGGCTTCATAACCGATCAGCAGGTGAAATGCAAGAAACCAGTGCGCCGGCAGCCGGGGTGGATATCGCCCTCAACGTTCCGCGGGGGGACGGGGTGTTTACCTATGCCTGGCCGACCGGCGTGGATGTTCCCTCACCGGCGGTCGGCCGCCGGGTGGTGGTACCGTTCGGCGGGCGCGAGCTGAGCGGTTTCGTCGTTGCCGTGAACTCCGCGCCGCCGCCCGGGATCGCTGCCGCCAACCTCCAGGAGGTAGTCGATGTCCTTGATCCGGAACCGTTGTTCGGTGCCGCCGATCTGGACTTCTACCGCCGGGCGGCGGCCTACTACCAGACCCCCCTGGGGGTTGCGCTGCAGCAGTTGTTGCCGGGAGGGCTCACGGTTTCCAGCCGGCGTTTCTACCGTCTGACGGGGGCCGCGGTACCGGAGCGCGGCATTGCCGCCGCCGTCGCCGGGGTGCTGGCGGCGGTGGACGGTGAGGTGTTGCCGCCGGTGAATATCGCCGCGGCCGTCGAGGTGACTGCCGCCCGTCTCAATCCGGTGTTGCGCCGGGGGGTCGCCGACGGCTGGCTGGCGGCGGAAACCCGGCGGTCGTTGCCTCGCGCCGCGGCCCGCTGGGATGTGGTTTACCGGGTGGCCGATGAAGCGGCGCTACGGGCTGCCGTCACCGCCTCGCACATGGCGGCGGCCCGTAAAATGGCGCTGGCGGAGTTTCTGCGCGGCGCGGTATCTTTCCGCCGGCGGGATTTCCTCGACCGCTTCCCGGGCCGGGGGGAGCTGCTCGCCCGCTGGGTTGGTGCCGGCTGGCTGGCCGCGGGCCACATTCCCAGCTTGCGGCAGGTGATCGATCCCGCCGCCGCGGCCGCCGCGGCGGCCGAACCGCGGCCCGAACTGGTGCTCAGCGACGCCCAGCGGCAGGCGCTGGAGGCCGTCTGCGGAGCGCTGGACGGCGGCGGTTTTGCTCCCTTTCTGCTTCACGGAGTGACTGGCAGCGGCAAGACCGAGATCTACCTCCGGGCCATGGCCGCGGCGCTGGAATGCGGTTTCGGGGTGATCTGTCTGGTGCCCGAGATCGCTCTCACGGTGCAGCTACTCGACCAGCTTCTGCGGCCCTTCGGCGATCGCCTGGCGGTGCTGCACAGCGGCCTGGGCGCCGGCGAACGTTACGACCAGTGGCGGCGGGTGGCGGCCGGGACGGCGACGGTGGTTCTCGGCGCCCGTTCGGCGGTCTTTGCCCCGGTGAAAAATCTCGGCTTGATCATCGTCGACGAGGAGCACGAGCCGTCCTATAAGCAGGAGACCGCCTTTCCCTATCACGGCCGCGACATGGCCCTGCTGCGCGGTAAACTGGCCGGCTGCCCGGTGGTCATGGGCTCGGCGACGCCGGCGGTGACCACCTACTACCGCGCCCGCCGCGGCCATTGCCGGCTGCTGCAGCTGCCGGAACGGGTGGGTCCGGCGCGGCTGCCGCGCATCGATATCGTCGATTTGCAGGAGCATCGGAGAAACCTCTGGCGCTGGAACGGACTCACGCCGCCGCTGGAGCGGGCCATCGCCGAGACCCTCGCGTCCGGCCGCCAGGTGATGCTCTTCCTCAATCGGCGGGGGTTTTCGCATACCCTCTTCTGCCGTGCCTGCGGCCACATGCCGCCCTGCCCTCACTGTTCCGTGCGTCTGACCTTCTACAAGGGCTGGAACCGCCTGGTGTGTCACTACTGCGGCCATGCGGTACGGCTGCCGACGGCCTGTCCGGCCTGCGGCGCGGCCGAAGTCGAGCCCATCGGTGTCGGGGTGCAGCAGTTGGAGGAAACCGTGCGGGAGCATTTCCCGGGGGTCGAACCGGTGCGCCTGGATCGCGACTCCACCCGTCGCAAGGGATCCCTGGCGCGGTTGGTGACCGCCTTCGCCCGTGGCGAGCACCAGCTCCTCATCGGCACCCAGATGCTGGCCAAGGGACTGCATTTCCCCGGCGTCGATCTCGTCGGGGTGATCTGTGCCGACATGGGGCTGAGCATTCCCGAGTACATCGCCGCCGAGCGTACCTTCCAGCTCCTGACCCAGGTTGCCGGACGTGCCGGCCGGGGGGGAGACGCCGGTCGGGTGATCATCCAGACCCTGCTGCCGCAACACTACAGCATCGGCCATGCGGTTGGTCACGATTATGTCGGCTTTGCCGTTCGTGAGCTGAAGGAGCGCCGGGAGCTGGGGCTGCCGCCATGGGCTTACCTGGTGCTGTGCCGGGCCCAGGGGGAGGACGAGGAACAGGTGAAGGCGGTGCTGACGGAGCTCCGCGGGGAACTGCGACGGGAGGCCGGGGACGGTGGCATGGTCGAGATATGGGGGCCGGTGCCCCACCCGGTGGTCCGGGTGCGCCGCCGCTTCCGCTGGAACCTGCTGTGCAAAAGTGTCGATCGGGCACTGCTGCATGATGTGGTGCGCCGCGCCCGCGCCGCGCTGACGACGCCCCGCGCGGTGCAGTTGACCGTGGATATCGATCCGCTGTCACTGGGGTGAATATGGCACCGTAATACTTGATGGCTTCGTAACAACCCATCTTGATTCGTTGTGCTGCAAGTTGAGTCATTCGACGTACGGCGACGCCGCACTCCTCAAATTATTGCGCGCCTCGAATCTGGAGCCGTCACGGCGCCATTTTTTTGTGGCGCATTTAGGCAGTTGTTAGGGGTTTCCATCTGTTTCGTTATTCCGTAATCGGGATCGGAAGCGGTATGCATGGCACCAGCGATCCCGAATCCGATACCGATTTCGACCCGATAGCGGCATGAGCGGCAATCGTGGAGGTACGAACCATGGGTACGAAAGAAAATCCTTTCGCCGGTGAAGCCCATTTCATCGGCGTCTGCGGCACTGCCATGGCGGCACTGGCCTGCATGCTGCGGGAGCGGGGCTGGCGTGTCGGCGGCTCCGATGCTGCCGCCTATCCGCCCATGAGCGATATTCTCGCCGCCCACGGCATCACGGTGAAAATCGGTTACCGGCCGGAACACCTGCCCGCCGCGCCGGATTTGGTGGTGGTGGGCAACGTCGCCGCCCGCGACAACCCCGAGGTGATTGCCGCCGAAGCCCGTGGCCTGCGCCTGGCGTCACTGCCGGAGACCTTGTGGCGCGAGTTTCTCGCCGCCTCCCCCCGGCGGCTGGTGGTCGCCGGTACCCACGGCAAGACCACCACCGCTTCCCTCGCTGCCTGGCTGCTCCATGCCGCCGGCCGCGATCCGTCGTTTCTCATCGGCGGCCTGGTGCGGGATTTCGGCGCCAACTACCGCCTCGGGGGCGGGGGCGATTTCGTTCTCGAGGGCGACGAGTACAATACCGCTTTCTTCGACCGCCGGGCGAAGTTCCACCATTACCGTCCGACCCATCTGCTGCTTACCAGCCTGGAGATGGATCATGTCGATATCTTTGCCGATGTCGGTGCAATCGAGCGCGAGTTCCGCGATCTTATCGCCGCCATGCCGGCCGCCGGCGTGGTGGTCGCCGCCGCCGGCGCCGAGCGTCTCGCGCCGCTGCTGACAGCGGCACCCTGCCGGGTGGTGACCTACGGCGAGGAGCCCGAAGCGTGCTGCCGGCTGCTCGCCCGGGAGCCGGCGGGCCGGGTTTCGCGCCTCGCGGTGCGGCTGCCGGACGGCGACGAATGGCGCCTGGAATGCGCCGCCATCGGCCGCCACAACGCTGTGAACGCCGTCGGCGTCCTCGCCTTGGCGCGGGAGCTGGGACTCGGCCGGGAGGCCTGCGCCGCCGCCCTGTCCACCTTCGGCGGCGTCAAACGCCGCCAGGAGGTCATCGCCGAACGCGGCGATACCGTCTACATCAGTGATTTTGCCCATCATCCCACCGCTGTCCGTCTGACCCTGGAGGCCCTGCGGGACCACTGGCCCGGTCGCCGGCTGATGGCGGTGTTCGAGCCCCGGACCGCCACCAGCCGCCGGAATTTGTTCCAGGCGGAGCTTGCAACGGCCTTCGCTGCCGCCGACGAGGTGCTCGTCGCCCCGGTCTACCGCGGCGAGCGCCTGGCTCCGGAAGACCGCCTCGATACCGCCCGCCTCGCGGCCGACATCCGCGCCCGCGGCATCCCCGCCCGGGCCTGTGCCGCGGTCGCCGAGATTCGTCGGGAGCTGTTGTCCGTCAGTGCCGGGCCGCGGCTGGCGGTACTCATGAGCACCGGGGATTTCGACGGTCTCTATACCCGGATCGCGGCGGTTGCCGCCGATGAAATTCACCTTGACAGGTGAAAAATTATCGCCGCGGCCCGGTCGGTGGTAGCGGCTGAAAGGTTATTTGCCGCCGCCCCGGCCGGCGGCCGGGGCGGCGCGGATGGCGGTTCCCGGCGGGTGACAGGGATGCGGCCGGATTTTCCTGGGCGGTTGGCGGCGGACGGGGTCGCAGCCGTTCGGTACGTCGGAGCATGGCATGCTAATTGCAATTTTCCACGACCAGTGCGGCCCCGTAGGGGACGGACATGCCGATTCACCCCGGGCCGAATCGGTGATTGGCCCGGGAGGGGGTTCCCGCGGTGGGGGATAGTGGCCGGGGCAATGACCAGGGGAGAAAGGCTTGTCCAGGATGGTTGGCACCGGCAGTTCAGCGCCGCCGGCGAGCGCCTGCAGATGGCAATCGAGGCGTTTGCCGAGATGGGGCAGGAGGTCGTGCTGGTCGCGCCGGCGGATGATGTGCCCGGTGCCGGGGATGGCCCCTGCACCGGTTGCGGCGCGGTGGATATCCCCGGATTGCAAACGATTTTTACCCGTAAGGTAACTTGAAACGTGCATTCCGCGGCGGTCGTAAGTCAGGGCGAAGTCGCCGGTGGCGGCCGCGGGGCATACGGAGGGAGACGAATTACGATGCGAGCGATGAGTGATGTGGTGTTTGTCAGCGCCGTCCGGACCCCCATGGGGAGTTTCGGCGGTACCCTGAGGGATATGATGGTGTACGATATGGCGTCCTTCCCGGTGCGCGAGGCGCTCAGTCGCGCCGGGGTGGCCGGGGAGGAGGTCGACGAGGCGATCATCGGCTGCTGCCGCCAGGCGGGGAACCACGTCAATCCCGGACGCACCGTGGCCCTCAAGGGCGGTTGCGCCCAGCATATTCCCGGGGTGACGATCAACAAGGCCTGCCCGGCGGGGATGAAGGCGGTGACCATGGCCGTCCAACAGATCGTCATGGAGCAGGACAATATCGTGCTGGCCGGCGGGATGGAGTCCATGAGCACCATTCCCTATCTGCTCAAGGGCGCCCGCTTCGGCGGCTTCAAGATGGGCGACCGTGCCCTGGAGGACGGCTGGGGCGACAGCTTCGACCCCATCGCCCGGGTGAGTATGGGGATGACGGCGGAGAACGTCGCCGAGAAGTACGGGGTTACCCGCGAGGAGATGGACGAATATGCCGTCCGCTCCCACCGGCTGGCCTACCAGGCGCAGCAGAACGGCTGGTTCGATGGGGAGGTGACGCCGATCACCATTCCCGCCACCAGCAAGCAGCCGGAATATGAATTCAAGGCCGATGAATCGATCAAGCCCAAGACCGACATGGCAGGACTGGCGAAGCTGCGTACCGCCTTCAAGAAGGACGGCAAGGTGACCGCCGGCAACGCCTGCGGGCTTACCGACGGCTCGGCGATGCTGGTGGCCATGACCCGCGAAGAGGCCGCCAAGCGCGGTGTCAAGCCGCTTTTTTCGATGGTTGATTTTACCCAGGCGGCGGTGGACGGCACCTACATGGGCGAGGGGCCCGGAGTGGCCATTCCCAAAGTGCTCAAGCGTGCCGGCATGGAGGTGAGCGACATCGACCTGTTCGAGATCAACGAGGCCTTCGCCTCCCAGGTGCTCGGCAACGTGCGGATGCTCAATCTGGACATGGACCGGCTCAACGTCCACGGCGGCGCCATCGCCCTCGGCCACCCCACCGGCTGCAGCGGCGCGCGCATCATCGTCACCCTCTACCACGCCCTCAAGCGGTTGGACAAGGAGATGGGCGTGGCCTCCATCTGCGGTGGCGGCGGAGCGACCATGGCGGTGATTATCAAGCGCGAGTCGTGAGGATGGCTCGTAACAACGCCATCTTCTTCGTTGCGCTGCACGTTGAGTCATTCGACGTACGGTGACGCCGCACGCCTCTGCTTTTGCGCGACTCGAATCCGAATTTGTTACTGTGCCAATTTGGATCCAATAACCGCATCCATGGCCTGATGATGTAAGCTGTGCCTTTCGCCAGGGCGGATTCAGTAGCTGGCATTCCGATATCTGCATTGTGGTCGTGCTGCTGAAATTGGCAGAAATACCCCTGCTGGGGCTCAAACAGGGCCAATGCTCGCGAGCCATGTGCCGAGAAATGCAACGAAAGCAGAGCTAAATCGTTCCTCATCCTTCCCGGCGGGATGAAGGTTTATAAAATTTCAATGACACAGTGGGGGAATATGGAAATGTTCGATCTGAAGAATCGCGTGGCCATCGTCACCGGCGGCAGCCGGGGCATCGGCGCGGCCATCGCCCGGCTGTTGGGCAGCCTCGGGGCGAAGGTGGCGGTCAATTACAACAAGAGTGCCGATCAGGCGGAAGCGGTGGTCGAGGCCATCAAGGCCGCCGGCAGCGACGCCATGGCCTGCCAGGCGGATGTCTCGTCCTACGCCGATGCCGAGCGCATGGTGGCCGCCGCCGGTGAACGCTGGGGTACCGTCGACGTCCTCGTCACCAGCGCCGGAATGAACTGGGACGGGGTGATCTGGAAGATGACCCCGGAACAGTGGCAGCGGGTCATCGACGTCGATCTCACCGGTACCTTCAACTTCATCCGGGCGGTGGCGCCGGGGATGCGGGAGAAGAGGTTCGGCCGCGTCATCACCATCACCTCCATCAACGGCCTGCGCGGCAAATTCGGCCAGGTCAACTACGCCGCCGCCAAGGGCGGGGTGATCGGTATGACCAAGGCCGCGGCCAAGGATCTCGGCAAGGCTCAGGTGACCTGCAACTCGGTGGCGCCGGGTTTCATCCTCACCGAGATGGGCGAGTCGATGCCCGACGAGTTCAAGCAGATCGCCATCGACGAGGGGGTGCTCAAGAAGGCCGGCAAGCCCGAGGACGTCGCTGCCCTGGTGGCCTTCCTTGCTTCCGAGGCCGCCGGGCACATTACCGGGGAAGTAATCAAGGTGGACGGCGGCCAGTACATCTGATGATGGCCTCGTAACAACTTCATCTTCTTCGTTGTGTCGCCACCCGAGTCGTTCAGCGTCCGGTGACGTCGCCCGCCTCGGGTTTTGCGCCCCGCGAATCCGGAGCTGCTGCGGTGCCGTCAGGGGTAACGCGATATCGTAAAACAATTCAGGAGGCTGTTGTCGATGACCGTAGGAAGGATATGATTATGGCGGATTATAAGTTTGTTACCTATGAAACCCGGGACGGTGCAGCCTGGCTGACGATCAACCGGCCGCCGCTCAACTGGCTCGACATCGTCACCATGGAAGAGATGAATGCCGCCCTCGACGAGGTGCTGGTGGCGGGTCCGGAAATCAAGCTGCTGGTGATCCGCGCGGCGGGGGAGAAGGCCTTCTCCGTCGGTGTCGATGTCGCCGATCATACCGCCGACAAGGTGGAGCGCATGATCGAGGTCTTCCACGGCATCTTCCGCCGACTCGACAAACTGGAGATTCCCACCCTGGCGGCGGTCAAGGGCGCGGCGCTGGGCGGCGGCTGCGAGGTGGTGCTGTTCTGCGACATGGTGCTTGCCGCCGACAACCTCAGGATCGGCCAGCCGGAGATCAAATTAGCGGTTTTCCCGCCCATCGCCGCCGCATTCCTGCCGGTGATGGTCGGGCCGAAGAAGGCCTTTGAGCTGATTCTCGGCGGCGAGTCCATCCGGGCCGCCGAGGCCCAGGCCTGCGGTCTGGTGAACAAGGTGGTCTCTGCGGCCGATTTCGATCAGGAGGTCGAAGCCTTCGTCGCCACCTTCACCGCTCTCAGCGGTTCCGCCCTGCGGTCCACCAAGCGGGCCATGCGGGCGGCCGCCGGCAAGCCTTTTGTCGAGGCTCTGGCGGCGGTGGAGCATTGCTACCTGAAGGAATGCATGGCGCTGGAGGACGCCCGTGAGGGATTGACCTCGTTCCTCGAAAAGCGTCGTCCGGAGTGGAAAAACCGCTAGGCCGCGCGTCGGCGAAGAGGAGATGAAAATTATGGCGAACATTCCCGCGAGCATCAAGACCTGGCAGATGCAAAAACCCGGCGAGATGCAGTTGGTCGAGATTCCCATGCCCGACATCGGTGCCGACGAGGCCTGTGTCGAGATCGCCGGTTGCGGTATCTGCCACACCGATCTGGGGTATTTTTACGACGGCGTCCCGACGGTCAACGAACCGCCTCTGACCCTGGGGCACGAGATCAGCGGCACGGTGATCGGCGGCAAGACGGAACTGGTCGGCAAACAGGTGATCATCCCGGCGGTGATGCCCTGCAACGAGTGTCCGATCTGCAAGGCCGGCCGCGGCAACCGCTGCCTGAATCAGAAAATGCCCGGCAACAGTCTCGGCATCTACGGTGGTTTTTCCAGCCATATCGTCGTACCCGCCGCCGGCCTGTGCGTTATTGACGATCTCAAGGGCATGCCTCTGTCCCATTATGCCGTGGTCGCCGATGCCGGCACCACGCCCTATCAGGCGGCGGTACGTGCCGAACTGGACAAACCCTACTTCCCCGACGGCGACCTGGTGGTGGTGCTCGGCGCCGGCGGCGGGGTGGGCACCTACATGACCCAGATCGCCAAGGCCTTGGGCAGCCGGGCGGTGGTCGCCGTCGACGTGGACGACGCCAAGCTGGAGCGGGCGCGGCAATACGGCGCCGACTTGGCGATCAATCCCATGGGCAAGAGCGACAAGGAGGTCAAGGCGGAACTCAAGGCCTTTTGCAAGGCCGAGGGTCTGCCGCCCAACTACGGCTGGAAGATCTTCGAATGTTCCGGCAGCAAGCCGGGCCAGGCACTGGGCTTGAGCCTGCTGTCGTTCATCGGCAAGCTCATGGTGGTGGGCTACACCATGGCGAAGCATGAGTTCATGCTCTCGCGCCTGATGGCCTTCGACGCCGAGATCATCGGCACCTGGGGCTGTCATCCGAAATACTACCCGGCGGTGCTCAAATTGGTGCAGAGCGGCAAGGTGGCCATCGAGCCCTTTGTCGAAACCCGTCCCATGAGCAGCATCCGCGAGTCCTTCGCCGAGGTGCACGAAAAGCCCCTCATGCGGCGCATCGTCCTGGAACCCGGCTTCTGACCCCGGTTCCGAGTCCGGCGCGGGTTGGGACGCACCACGTCGATCGAACCCGGATGAAAGCAGTAAAGCCGCTGGATGTATTGGCAGCTTTCCGCCTGCCACCGGGATGTGGTGGCGGATGGCGGTAGTCCATGCCAGGTTTTCAGCGGTATGATCAACAACAACCATAACGACAAAGACACAGTTGCGGATGAAGGAGTGAAGCATGGGTCTCGAATGGATACCTCGTGAACACGGCAAGAAGGATCACGGCATGTGGCAGGACGCCCACTTCGGCACCGAGGCCGACGCGCCCTGCACGATCTACGACAAGCGGCCGCTGATCGCCCCTGACGGCAAGGTGGTTGACGGTCTCCATACCGCCTGGATCATTCTCAACAACCCGAAGCAGTACAACTCCTACACCACCGAGATGGTGAAGGGGGTGATCGCCGCTTTCCAGCGGGCCTCCGCCGACCCGTCCATCGTCGCGGCGATCTTCACCGCGGTGGGTGACAAGGCCTTCTGCACCGGCGGCAACACCAAGGAGTACGCCGAGTACTACAGCAAGCGGCCGCAGGAATACGGCGATTACATGGATCTGTTCAACGGCATGGTGGACGCGATCCTCAACTGCAAGAAGCCCACCATCTGCCGGATCAACGGCATGCGCGTCGCCGGCGGCCAGGAGATCGGTATGGCCGCCGACCTGGCCATCTCCTCCGACCTGGCGATCCTCGGTCAGGCGGGGCCGAAACACGGCTCGGCACCCGACGGTGGTTCCACCGACTTCCTGCCCTGGTACCTCGGCATCGAGCAGGCGATGTGGAACTGTGTTTCCTGCGAGATGTGGAGTGCCTACAAGATGCAGCGCCTCGGGCTGATCACCAAGACGGTGCCGGTGATCAAAGACGGCGACAAATGGGTGCGCAACCCCCTGGTGATCACCGACCGCTGGGTTGATGACGGCGAGATCGTCTACGGCGAGTTCAAGGCCGGCGCGGCGGCGAAGGCGGCGCGGGAGTATGTCAAGAACGCGAAGACCGACTTCACCCTGCTGGACGAGGCGGTCGACGATATCGTCTGGCGCTACGCCAACCTGATGCCCCACTGCCTGATGAAGTCCATCGACGGCATCCGGGCGAAGAAGAAATACTTCTGGGATCAGATGAAGCTGCCCAACCGGCACTGGCTCGCCGCGAACATGAACTTCGAGGCCTTCATGGGCTTCAACGCCTTCAACACCAAGAAGATCACCGGCACGGACACCATCGACTTCATCCGCTACCGGCAGCTCATCGCCGAGGGCCAGGAACTGGGTGAGGCGCTGTATACCCAGGTTTTCGGCACCCCGCAGGAATAAAGGGCCAGGTGTGGGAGTGACCTGATCCTGGGTACGCGGGTGAAGATCGAGCTGCGGCGGGAGAAGCGGTCGTAGCTTCCAGGGGCGAGCGAATTCATAATCACCAGATTCAACACTATTCGTAGACGACGACAACGGGGCCGCATTGCGGCCCCGTTGTCGTCGTCTACGCTACGGCCCCCCCAGAGTTTCTAACCGGTTTCGTGCAGGATCGTGATTCGGATGAAAGCTTTTGACAATCTGCCCCCCCCCGACTAAACGTTATGGCGTATTACGCAATTTTCGATTGCTATTAGCCAGGCGATGACGCAGGAAAAGCTCACCGGCAATACCCGCTTTAGGTGTCGGAGAAACGCGGGCGCTGAAATGATTGATACCCCAGCGCGGGTGCGTATGTATGCCGGTCCCAACGGCTCCGGTAAAAGCATGATCAAATCTGTGCTCCGGCCTGAGTTGCTTGGAGTTTACGTCAACCCGGCTGATATCGAGCAGGAGATCAAAGAACGTGGTTTCCCCTGCGTTCTGATTTCACGCCGGCAGCCCCCCTTACCCTATCTTGAATTGTTCGACCAGTTGCTTCAGGCGCGCCGTCATCCGTGCCAAATTACCGCTTTCCGTGCTGGTCTGGTCGGCACCGGTTTTGACCGCTGCCGACGCCGCGGACAGCCCCTGGATGTTCCGGCTGACCTTCGTGGAACCGGCGGAAGCTTCCTGGATGGTCCCGGAAATATCCGCAGCATTCCGGGAAACGCTGTTCATGTTGTCGGCAGTCTCCCGGGTGGTTGTCGACTGTTCCTCCACGGCACCGGCAAGGGTCTGTACCGTTTCATTCAAGCTGGCAACGACCGCTGAAATGGCGTCCGTAGCCCTTACGGCGGCATCCGTCTTCTTCTGCATCTCGCCAATCAGGCGACCGATCTCCTCCGTGGCTTGGCCAGTCTGGTTGGCGAGTTCCTTCACTTCTCCGGCCACTACGGCAAATCCTCTCCCGGCATCCCCGGCTCTGGCCGCTTCGATGGTGGCGTTCAGCGCCAGCAGGTTTGTTTGTTCGGCAATGTTGCTGATGGTCTCCACTACCTTGCCGATGGCGCCGGCCGAACTGGTGAGGGAGTCCATCGCCGCGCCTGCGCTCCGCACCTGATCATCTGCTTTGGCCGACGTCCGGGCTCCCGCAGCGCAATTCACGGCGGCTTCGAACAACGAGGCCCGCATCTGATCCAGAGCTGTGGCCACGCTGTTCACCGTGGAGGACAGATTATCGGCCCCCGAGGAGATATTCTCCAAATTGGTCGCCATGTGTTCCACTCCGGCGGCGGCCATGAGCGTCTGCTGGTCCATCAATTCCGCCCCTGACTTCATCTCGTCGGCATTGGTGGAAAGGTTTTCACTGGTTGCTGCCAGAGTCGCAGTGTTGGATGCGATATCGGCTATCAGGTGCTGCAACTTGGCGATAAAGTTGTTGAAATGGTGCGCCAGAAGACCGATTTCATCGTCCCTTGCGATCCACAGTCGCGCCGTCAAATCACCCTCGCCGGCGGAAATCTTTCGCAGGGCGGTGGTTGTCAGGGTGAGCGGCCGTACCACAAGCCTTTTCAGCAGCACAAATCCCACCAGAACAAAAACCGGCAGCGCGACGAAAAAACCATCGTGAAAATACGCTTCAAGGAACTGAGGTGGCCCATGAACTTCTTTGTATAGCTGGAAGAGGCGACCAGCCAGTCCAGCCCGGCGATGGTGGAGAAGCAGGAAAGTATTTGCCGAGGGCGGTTCTCCTGTGGACTCTGCCAGCAATAGGCCAGTACTCCCCGTTGCCGTTCAAGCATCTGTTGGACGATAAAATTGCCGTCGGCATCTTCCAGTTTCCACAATGAGCTGACCAGTTTCAGTGTAGGGTGGTAGATGACCTTTCCCTCCCGGTCCGGGAGAAATACCGGTTTCACCGATCTTGATGGTGCGAAGTTTCTGTTGCAAAAATCCATATTGATCAGCGACAAAAACTCGCTGCGGTACGATGACGCACAGATGAGCCAGTTCCAGGGTTCGAAATGGCACACATGAAAAGGAGGTGCCCCCGGAGGCGACGATTTCCATGCGGGTGATTGAGCCTGGCCGGAAAGGCTGACAATGCCCATGGCCCCCGCCGATATCGGCGGGGGCCATGGGCATGCATGGGGTGGGGAAGGAAGAGAGGCCTTGCTGGTGCCGGTGGGGTTACTGGAAAACCTCCCGCCAGTAGACCCCGCCGCTCTTGGTGGCGCCGGGGTTGGCCTGTTCGATACCGACGATGGCCCCGGTACTGGTCTGGACGAAGGCCTTGGAACCGCCTTCCTTGCCGACGTGGATGTTGGGGGTGATGGTCAGCCCGAGACCGAGGGAGGTTTTCTTCAGCACCTCATCATCGGCGCCGACGGCGTTGAGGCCGATGACCGATTGCTGATAGGCGGTGCCGGTCTTGTAGTACAGGGCATAAAGATAGCTGTAACCTTCCATGACGCAAGGGTCGTTGTACGGTACATAAGACGTGAAGGTCAGGATATCGCCCAGCAATGCCGCCTGCCCCAGATTCCGTTCCATGCTGGTGGGGAAATCGATCCGCCAGCCGTCTTCGGCCGTTACCTCGGTAACGAGATCGCGAAAGCTTGCTGCCGAAACCGTGCCGCTGGAATCCACTACGCTGATCGTTCCGTCGGCCGCCTGCATGACCGTTACCCCGCTCACGTCCAGCAGATCGCCGGTGGTGACCGTTGCCCAGCTCCAGGTGGTCGGGTTGGTTCGCGGTTCCCGAATGCCGTAATAGCTTTGCTGATCGGTGGCGGTTCCGCTGGTGACGTCGAGGCGGTTGAAGAAGCGCCCGGTACCGAAGAAGAGCCAGCGGTGCCCCTCTACGTCCAGGGTTACGGACGGCGCGGAGACGATGGGCTGACCGCTGTGGGTGCCGCCCAGATCGATGAGCACCGAGTCCGGCGTCCAGTTCGCCGGATTGTCGTCGTTGTCGATCAACAGCCGCCGGAGCTTGCCGCCCCAACCGGTGGCGAAGCTGCCGGATACGGTGCCGAAATAGACGACGTCGGCCTTGTAGTCGAGGTCGTAGTCGATGGTCACCGGGTCGGAGATGAAGGCGTTACCGTCCAGTTCGGCATAGGGCGACGCGCCGACCACGAGGGTACCGCTGCTGTTGTAGGTCCAGACCTCGTTGCTGTTGACCAGCTTGGTGAGGTCGACGAGGAAGACCTTTCCCGTCTGGGTGCTTTTCGCTTCGGGGAGGGCATCGCCAAGGCTGGCGGGTGCCGCCGGCGCCGGACCCGATCCCAGGACAAGGAGCCACTTGTTGTTGTCTATGGCCGGATCGCGATCCTTCATCGGGATTACCGTCGGGTAGCAGGTGGTGAAGCCGAGGTCGCTGAAGGCCAGTTCCGCCAGGGGCTTGGGCTCCTCCTCGGGGTTGCTGATATCGAAGATGAGATAGGCCGAACGCATCACCGGTTCACCGGCGTCGACGACGTTGTCACGGTCGGTGTCGGCGGTAATCGCCCCGCCGCCGAAGCGCATTCCCACCACCATCACCGTACCCCAGCCGTTGGGATGGTCGGCATCGGCGGAAAATATCTTGGCGTCGAAGATCCGGGGCTTCAGGTCGATGCAGGGAACGTGGTAGTCGGTACCGTAGTCCGCCTCGGTGAGCCATTCCAGGTGTGGCAGCAGGTTCCAGGGGACGTAAGCCCACAGCTCGGCGCCCAGGGGCAGCCCGCTGTCGTTGAAGGTTCCGGTGGCGCTGCAGCCGAGGTAGAACTTGTTGTCGGCGGGGTTGAAGAAGCCGCCGTTGAAGGCGTGCAGCATGCCGTCGTTGGCGCCGGCGTAGACCACCTGACGGCGGAAGCGGTAGCGGCGGCGGAAATCGGTGTAGCTGCCGTCCTCGTAGAGCAGGTCGTAGGATTCCGCCGGGGCGCCGACGATGGTTGGGGTGGAGTAGACGATGTCGCCGAGACGCCAGGTTTCCACCGTGCCGTCGTCATCATAATCCACCTGGCGGCTGCGCATGGCCGGAATTGTGTAGCTGCCGGTATTGTCTTCCGCCTGGTCTTCGCCGCGGGTGAACTTGATGATCCGTTCCGCCTGGGTGTCGGCGTAGGATTGAAAAGCGGAGCTATCGAGAACAATACCGTTTTCGAAGATGCCGGCAAGAAAGGCCGGGCTGTCAGCGTCGAAGACGTTCGGGGTGACATGTAGATATTGATAAATCCCCGACTGGCCGGGGGTGAACTCGAGCAGTTCGCCGGTGCCGTCGATGGTGCTGTCATCCACCACCATGTCGCCGTCGTTGTCGACGAAGGTGAAGATGAAACGCTGCTGGGCGGTAGAACCGTAGCCGCGCTGGGAGTTTATCGCCCCGTCGCTGATGTCGCCGAGCCAATCGTTGGCGGTCCAGAGGAATTCGATGCCGGTAATGTCGGTGACCGCCACCGGTGACACGGCTTCGCTGGCTTCCAGTTTGCCGTCGGCGTTGCCGTCGGTGTATTTGTATACCGTGGTGCCGTCGAAGACGATGACCCGGTCGTCGTCGATGTCGAGGGTGCGATTGCCGTTGGTGTCCTCGCGCATGTTGCCGTAGCCGTCGACGAACAGGGAGTTGATGTTGCCGACCCAGTGAACGGTGTTGCCCAGCGGTCCCTTGAACTCGGGGTAGAAGATCGCCTGGTAGATGGCGCCCTCACCTGAACGGGAGCTGGAGATGACCGATGCCGCGGTACCCGAAGCGGTGCGCCGCAGGATATCGGCGAAGGACTTGTTGAGCTGTTCCTCCAGTTTGAGCGGGTTGGTGACGTAAAAATAGGTATCGGGGGTGCCGTCGCTGTCCTTGTCCCACTCGTCGCTGCTGTCGGGCAGGTTGTTGGCGATATCCTCCTTTTCTTCGAAGCCGCCGTATTTGGCCGCGAACCACAGGGGGTTCTCCAGCAGGCCGGCGCCGGCGGCGGCGCCGGGGGTGAAGGTCCGGGTGGCGGTCAGCGGCAGTTCGGCACCGTCGTTCCAGGTACCGCCGGGGGATTGCCCTGGCGGGGTGTCGAGGAAGTAGTCGACGTCACCACCTGTGCTGTCGTAATCCAGCACCTCAAGATAGGTGCCGTCGGCGGTGGTGCCGGAGATGACGTAGCCCATGTGCAGCACGTAACCGGCCGAGGAATACGGGCAATTAAGCGAAACGGTGACCGTATCGTCCGCATTGACCACGTATTCGTATTCGACGATGGCGTCCATGTCGTGATCGGCGCCCTGTTCCACGTCCTCGAAATTGATACGGAACTTGCCGTAGGTCGGGGTGATGGCTTCGACGAAGAAGTCGACGATGGTATTGGTGGGTTGAAAATCACCTTCGGCCCGGCTCATGCCGCCGGCTTGCACGGTTTTGCCGAACGGTACCAGAGTGACGGTCGTGCCGGCCACCGGGATCTCGATGCGGGGCAGGGGCGAGGCCAAACCGACGGTGTAGGTCACGAGATTCTGCTCACCGGTGGCGCTGCTGACGTCGGTGGTGCGGCCGTAATAGGCCACTGCGGCGGCATAGTAGCTGCCCTGCTTGGTGGGCTCCTCGGGGCAGAGGCCGCGGATGTTGGCGAGGCTGGAAATGGTTTTCGGGGTCGGCGAGCCGTCGTAGGTGGCGCCCACCTGGCCGATGTAATAGGTGCCGCTGATGCCCTCGTTGGAGGAGATCACCGCGGCTTCGGAGCTGACATCGAGGCCGGAGACGTCGCCGGTGAAGGAGCTGAAATAGCTGCCGGGAAGCTGGTCGGAGTCGTAGGACGGGTTGATGTCGCTTAAAACGAGCATGAAGGGCTTGGCGCAGTAGTCGTAGCCGGTGGTCGCATTATACGGATCATTCCAGGTGGCCAGCGGCAGGCCGAGGGTGTCGTCGTCGGTGATGCCGCTGTAAAGGAAGGCCGATGTGCCGCCGCTCTTGCCGGCGAAATAACGCAGCCCCTCGTACATCATCTCGCCCACGGGGTTGCCCCACATGCGGCATTCGCCTTCGTTGATGGCGCGGGAGGTGATCCAGCCGCAGCTGCAGTTGTAGGATTTGCTGCCGTAATCGTAGCAGACCACCCGGAGTTTGTTGATCGTGCTGATGATGCCGTTGACCGCGGTGAACTGGCCGGTGTCGGGGTCGATCTCGTCGGTGATCGGGCCGATATTCTTGCGCAGTACGCCGCCGGAGGTGTTCCTAGCATAGGAGCCGGTGATCAGGCCGAAGTACATCCGCTCCGACTCGCCGTTGCGCTGCAACAGGCCGATAGGCTTATATGATCCATTGGGATACAGCTTGCAGTTGGCTTCGGGCATCGATGCGTCGCCCACCAGCACCCGTACCTTGTAATCGGTAATGGTCGAGGACGGAACCTGAACGTCATAGGTCGTCTGGATCAGGCTGGAGAACGCCGCTGCCGGGACCAGTTCCCAGGTGCCGCCGCTGTCCGGCCCGCTCCAGCGAAGGTAATAAGAATCGCTGCCGGTTCTCTCCTGGTGGCGGAACTCGATGTCGTGGCTGCCGGCGTCAAGGGAGATGTTGCCGGAATAGGTTGTGCAGCCACATGCGCCGTGACCGTTGTACCAGCCGGCGACCACGGTGCCGTCGATGACCACCTCCACCGCGTCGTCACCGTCGACGGCGAACTGGTAGGTTCCGCCGGTGCTGATGCTCAGTTCGCCGGTGAAGATATTCAGGTAGTAGTCATCGCCGCCGTAGGGGTTGCCGCTGCCGTTGATCTGACCGTTGGCTGGTACGCCCGAGCCCTGCAGGTGGGCGGCGGTGGCAAACTGCATCACCATGTCTTCGTATGCGCTATGGTCGGCGGGATAGCCGGAATAGGTGCCGCCGGCGCTTTCCAGGGAACTGTCGCAAACCGGCCGCTCCTTGGCGACCCACTCCCAGATCCGGTGGGTGTTGTCGGGCAACACCCGGAGCAGGGAGTCGCCGTTGTCCGCCAGGGTGGTGCAGGCAAACAGATGGTAGGTGCCGGCGTCGGGCAGGCTCAGCGGGGTGTATTGGGTGATGTCGTAGCCGTCACGGGCAATGCTGGCGTACTCCTTCCCCCAGCTGTGGGCGTCCTGGGGGATGTAGGCCCGGCGCAGGACGGTCTCGCCGGCGGTATCGGTCTCCCGGTAGCCGCCGTAGAGTACCTTGCGCAGGCAGTCCATACGCGACATGGTGAGATAGTTGAGGTAGTCGCCGCTCCAGAGCCCCGCAGCGCTGACCTTCTTGTCGGCGGTTTCGGCCACCGGTTCGAAGCGGTTGTCAGCGGAATCGTAAACGTATTCCTTATAGGAATCGAAATAGCCGTAGTAGTCGATGGCGGGGTTGTAGCCCACATCCAGGGTGCCGTCGCCGTCCAGGTCGGAGGCATCGTTGTAAGCCTCGTAATAGAGTTTGTGGTCACGGCCCAGGACCAGCATTACCAGTGGCGGCACCCCGGCGGAGACGAAGGGCGGCACCAGGGAGTAGTCAACCTTGCTCACGGCACCGGCGGGGAGCGGCCGGAAGCCGGCCGCCACGGTCAGGACGGTCGTCAGGCAACCCAGCAGGATGATGATTTTGCGGTGCATGGTTCTGCTCCTTAACCGGTGTTGCGCAAGGTGGCTACCGGTCGGGAAGGCCGACGACCAGCAGTTGATAAATTCGGCGACCCTGGATACTGATTTTCACCTGCTGGCCGATCAGGATGTTGCGAAAGGTAATGGGGATCTCGTGATACATGCCGTTTGCGTCCCGTTCCTGCCGGTGCAGGGCCGTATCCGGCATGAAGGTGTAGCGTTTGCCGTCGACCTCGATGTAGCGGTACTTGTCCAGCCAGGGTACACGGGTGATGATGCCGCCGCGCCAGATGCCCTGGGCGGCGACCGGGGCGGCAAGGCCCGGCAGGGTAATCAGGAAAAGGGCGATAACGACCACCAGCGGCAAGCGACGGCGGAAAATGCCAGATTGTTGCTTCATGATAAGATTTCCGTTCCTTATTCTGACTCCCGAATTATGACGCCGGACGCCGGACGTCTGAATTCCCGCTCACCTACTTGCTGACGTGACGGTAATAGTACTCGGTGGTGGTGGCGGTGTTGCTTCCTGCGGTACCGCGGCTGCGGCACAGGTAGTAGGCGTGGTAGCCGCCGGAACCGGCGCCCTTGCCGATGCCTTCGTATCCCGCGGCCATCTGGATGGCACTGCCGGCGGCGAGGTTGCCGTCCTTGGCGACGGTAACCTCAGCCGCAGCCCCGTCCGAAAGGGTCACGGCATCATCGATTTCACTGGTGATGGTGGCGAAAGCGATCTTGCCGCCGCCATGATCCTTGACGTGAATCGTCAGGTCGTTGGTGCCGTCACCGTTATAATCGGTCTGCAGAAAGATGTATCCGGCAGCATCCCAGGTGCCGTCTTGTCCGCTGCGCCAGTCGCCGGCCTCGATGTTCTGTTCGATGATTTCCGGGGTGCCCTCCGTGCCGGCATCGGCATTGCCGAAGGAGATGGCCTTGGTGCGCTGGTTGCCGGCGATCTTGATCTCCACCGTCGAGTTGGTGGCGATGCCGACGCCGATCATGGCCATCACCGCCATGATCAGCATGCAGACCACGAGGGCCATGCCCCTTTTGTCGGGTAGATTGATTCGTTTGCGTCTCATTGTCCGATGGCTTTGACGGTGTTCATTACCAGGGTTTTTTCCTGGATTCCCTTGTCGGGATCCTTGAAGCGCCAGGTGACGGTGAGTTGCATCGCCTTGGCCGCATTGGCTACCGGTTCGGTGACGATCCAGTTGCTGAAATAGTCGAAATTGCCGTGAGGATGGGTCTCCACCAGGGTGCCGGTGCCCAAGGCATCGGTACCGCCTTCCGCGGCAGTGGGATGGGCGCGGGGGGCACCGTTGGCTTCGGTTGACAACCGGCCGTGATGGTAATCGAGGGCGAGCAGTCCTTCCAGACAGCCTTCGGCGACGAATGTTGCCCGGCTCATCTCGCGCCCGAAAACCCGCCCCTCGATGGCCCGCCCCTGGAGAAACAGAAAGCCGAGAATGCCGAAGGCGAGAATCGCCAGCGAAACCATCAGCTCGATGAGGGTGAATCCGCGGCTGCATTTGGGACGGATGGCTTTCATGCCAGGAGATAATGCCATGTCATGCCTACAAGTTCATGTTCCGCAGGAAAACGGTCGTTTGAATCAGGTGACGATGAAAATGTACGTCGGGGTCCGTGATGACATGGTCAGCCAGGGTGTATTGCCTGCCGACGGTAATCGGGTCATCATCGTTCCGGTCCTCGAACTCACGATCAGGATGCGCCGAGCGGAACAGCAGGAGGACTCTGACGGCGCGGACATCGGCCTCATTGCCGGCGGGATCGTCGACCCATTCGGCGGCATCGATCATGCCGTTGTCGTCGGCATCCCAGCCGTATTCGAACTGGAGATTCTCAATGTGCTCGGCGATGGCATCATTGCCGCTGCCGTCGTTGATGCCCAGGCAGTCGACGTTGTTACTGTCGGTGTAGATGCCGATGGTGTATGGCCTGACGGTGTAGACGTTGTCCCCCTCGGTAGTCGTAAGGGATGTATTTGTCGTTATGGTGCCGGCGCCGACGCCGCCGGCGACGATATCGCGGAAAGTGTTTTCCTGTCGGGGAGTGATGAAGAAGTAGCGCTTGTAAACAGCGGCATCATCGAAGCAGTCACCGATGGAAAGATTGTCGATCATGGCAATGGGAATGGTGGAGGCGACGAAGGTTTCTCCGGGGGTTCCGTCGCCGTCATCGACAATGGCGACCTGTCGCAGACCGCTGATAAGCGTCAAGCTGTCGGGCGAAGAATTCGAATTGGTCGCTGTAAGTATGGTGGTGAATCCGCTGACGGGATTTCCCGCCCCAATGTTGCCGGCACAGCCGAAACCGGCCATACGCAGGATGCGCGATATGCGGTCCATGGCCACCCGCCCGTTCATCTGTAAGTCGATAATTGCTTCTTCGCTGTGGTAGGCCTTGTTTTGCCGAGTCATGAGGCCCAGTACGCCGGCGACCACGATGCCGAGGATGGCCAGAACCACCATCAGTTCAACCAGGGTGAAGCCCGCCTTTCGTTTGATTGATTTCATCGCCAATCATCCGGATCGGTACCGGTGGCCTTGTAGGCCGAACGCACCCGACCGATATTGTTGGTGCCGACCGCGTGGGTGCCGGCTTCATCGTTTTGTGGTATATGCACGTAGATAAAGCCGCTGGAACTCGTCCCGGAAGGAGAAAAACGAACCTGATCGCTGCCGTAGGTGACTCCGTCATCGAAAGACGCCCCGATCGGCGCGGGTCCGCCGTCGGCGGCAGCGACATGACCGTATCCAATCGTGTCCTGAATAGTGACGGTTTCAACGAGTTCTTCATCATCCGCGTTGGTCACGCCATCGCCGTTGTTGTCAGTAGTGGCATCATCATAGGCGCCGTTACCGTTGATGTCCCGCCACAGGGTATAGCCGCGGTCGAGGGTCGAGTCGTCATTGAAGTCGAAATCCAGGTATACCGGACAGTTCTCCTTGACCGCCAGCAGGCGGGCCTTCTGCATGTTCGCCTTCAGCGTCCGGGCGGCGGTTCTGAGTTTGTAGCTGGCGGTATTCATGTTGCCGAAGGTGAAGCCGGCGATGATGGCGATCACCGCCACCGTGACCATGAGCTCGACGATGGTGAACCCGGCATCGGGTCGGGCGGCGGTCGGCACGGTGGTCCCGGTGGTGAACTGCGGGGAGGTCATGACGGTAATTGCATCCTTGTAACCGAGGTTACACCGGCGGCACCTGTCCGGGGCATGAATTCGCCGCGGGGAACTGTTTATCGCTGATGAACGCAAAATATATGCCATATGCCTTGCGGCGTGCCGGTGTACTTACCCTGACTATCGGAATGTTCAGCGGAATGTTCAGCGGAAATGTTGAGATGATAAAAAAATAACTTGACTAACAAAAACTATTCAGTTTAGTACGGCTCAAATTTGATGGCTTCATAACAACGCCATGTGCTTCGTTACGCTGCTCCCGAATCATTGCGGCGTACTTCCATGTACGCCTCATTCTTCAGGTTCTGCGTGCCGTTGACCTGGATTGGTTTCGGTGCCATCCCGTTTTGCCGCGTGTCGGCGGTGGCAACGGTTTTACCGGATTGGCGTTTTTCGTGTCGGGGTTCCCCGGTCTCTTTGATACCATCGTGGTTATCCATGTCGCTGACGTTACTTGAAATCTGGTTGGCCCTGACCCTGGTACCCGGTCTGGGTGCCCGTGGCTGTGCCCGCCTGTGCCGGGCATATGCCGATCCGCGGACGGTATTGACCGCCGCCCCCGAGGATCTGTGCCAGAAGGCCGGCATTCGCCTGCCCGTGGCCCGGGAGATTGCCGGGTTCTCCGCCTGGGACGCGGTGGCCCGGGAACGTGAAACGGCGACTCGGCTGGGGTTCGAACTCATCCCCCTCGGGGATGAGCGCTATCCTGAAAGGCTGTTCAACATCTACGATCCGCCGCCGATACTTTACTGTAGAGGCCGCCTGCCGACCGACGACCGGCCGGTGATCGCGGTGGTCGGCTCCCGCCGGGCCACTGCCCACGGTCGCCGGTTCGCCTTTCGTCTGGCCGGGGAACTGGCGCGCCGCGGGGTCGCGGTGGTCAGCGGCATGGCGCTCGGCATCGATGCCGAAGCCCACGCCGGCTGCTTGGCGGAAAACGGTCTGACCGTGGCGGTAATGGGTTCGGGCCTCGATGTCGTCTATCCTGCCCGCCATCACCGGTTGGCGGATGATATCGCCCGCGATGGCGCCGTGCTCAGCGAACTGCCCCTCGGCACCCGGCCCGAACCCGGCAACTTTCCCCGGCGCAACCGCCTCATCAGCGGTCTGGCCGACGGGGTGGTGGTGGTGGAGGCGTCGCGGAAAAGTGGCACCCTGATCACCGCCCGTTGCGCCCTCGATCAGGGACGCGAGGTCTTCGCCGTCCCGGGGCTGCCCGGCAGTCCGTCGGTGCAGGGCACCCACTGGCTCCTGAAGGAAGGGGCGCAACTGGTGGAACGTGCCGACGATATCTTCGCCGCCTTTCCCCGCTGGTCGACATCGGCGCCGGCTTCCGTGCCGCCGGCCGGTGGCCGGCCGGCGCCGACCCCGGAGCAGTGCCGCCTGGCGGCGATCCTGGCCGACGGGCCGCGCAGTGTCGATGACCTGATCGAGGTGCTGGACTGGGATCATGCCACCCTGAGTGCCCGCCTGCTGGAGATGGAACTTGGCGGCGGGGTGTTTCGCGATGACAGCGGCAGATATAACGTGGATCAGGCCTGGTTGCGGTCCTGAACTGCGGTGAGGGCGTTTTGGGCGTTGTTTCGTCCCTCGAAAAGCGGCTGCCGACCAATTTGCATGGAGGTTTTGATGTTTCAGCGCATGTTGACCATCATCGGGATCATTTCCCAGTATATTCTCGAGGAGATTGACGTTTTCGACAGCGAAGAGGAGATCGGCGAGGATCTCATGTCGCTCGGGTTCGAGCCCGGGGAGATCGAGGCCGCTTTCACCTGGCTGGCGAACCTTTCCGGCAGTGGGCGGCCAAGCCACCAGCCGCTGCTCAGCCAGATGCACGGCGACTATGTCCGCATCTTTACCGCCGAAGAGAAGCAAATGCTCAGCAACGCCGCCCGGGGCTATCTGCTGCGGCTCTACAACCTCGACTTGGTGGATGCGCCGATGCTGGAGGAGATCATCGACCAGACCATGCTGCTGGACACCCACGGTGTCGACGTGGATGACATCAAGATGATTTCCGCCATGGTGGCGATGTTCAGCCCGGCGGAGCAGGAGGACCGGCAGCGCCTGCTGCACTATCTTGAAACCGATACGGACATGTTGTACCATTAGAACGTGTTGTGATCTGGACTGGAACCCGGCGGGCAAGAAGGAGGTCTTCTTGCCTTTGTCGTTTTTCGTGCTGTCGATGCCCCCAGCCTTCCCCCTGCCCGAGTGAGAATCCATGTCGAAATCGCTGCTGATCGTCGAGTCACCCGCCAAGGCCCGAACCATCAAGAAGTATCTCGGTGCCCGCTTTGATGTCAAGGCCTCCGTCGGCCATGTCAAGGATCTGCCCAAGAAGGAACTGGGCATCGATTTCGACGGCGAACGCTTCGAGCCCCACTACGTTACCATCCGCGGTAAGGGGAAGGTGCTGGGTGAGCTGAAGAAGGCGGCGCAGTATGCCGATGTCGTCTATCTTGCCCCCGACCCTGACCGTGAGGGGGAGGCCATTGCCTGGCATATCGCCGCCGAGCTGGGGCGTTCGAACGAGGTGTACCGGGTGCTGTTTCACGAGATCACCCCCCAGGCGATCCGGACCGCCATCGAACATCCCCTGTCCATCGACGAAGACAAGGTCAACGCCCAGCAGACCCGTCGTATCCTCGACCGCCTGGTGGGCTACAAGATCAGCCCGCTGCTCTGGCAGACGGTGCGCCGGGGGCTTTCCGCCGGCCGGGTGCAGTCGGTGGCGGTGCGGCTGATCTGCGATCGTGAGGCCGAAATCCGGGCTTTCGAGCCGCAGGAATACTGGAGCATCGAGGCCCTCCTTGCCGCCGGTGAGCCGCCGCTGTTCACTGCCCGCCTGCACGCCGTGGAGGGGAAGAAGGCCGAGGTGAAGAACGCAGAGGAGGCGCGAATCATCGCCGACGAGAGTGCCGGTGAGTGTTTCACCGTTGCCGCCTGCGAGCAGAAGAAGCGCCAGCGGCGACCGCAGCCGCCGTTCATCACCAGCAAACTGCAGCAGGAGGCGGCCCGCAAGCTCGGGTTCAGCGCCAGAAAGACGATGCTCATCGCCCAGCAGCTCTACGAGGGGGTGGAACTGGGCGATGCCGGCCCCACCGGTTTGATCACCTACATGCGTACCGACTCGGTGCGGGTGGCGGACGTGGCACTGGATGATTGCCGGGCCTATATCGACCGGCGTTTCGGGGCCGAATACGTGCCGGCGAAGGCGGCCCGCTACCGCAACAAGAACGCCGCCCAGGACGCCCACGAGGCCATCCGTCCGACCTCCATGGACCTCGAGCCGGACGGCCTGGCAAACTACCTTGATCGTGACCAGCTCCGGCTCTACCGGCTGATCTGGAGCCGTTTCGTCGCCAGTCAGATGACCCCGGCACGCTACTATCAGACCACCGTGGACATCGCCGCCGGACCGCGCTACACCTATCGTGCCGTCGGTCGCCGGCTCCTGTTCGACGGTTTCCTCGCCCTTTACGAAGAGGGGGTTGACGGTGCCGCCGCCGACGACAAGGACACCATTTTGCCGCCCCTCGAGGAAGGTGACATCCTCAAACTCGAATCCCTCGACCAGAAGCAGCACTTTACCCAGCCGCCGCCGCGCTTTACCGAAAGCAGTCTGGTCAAGGAGCTGGAGGAGAAGGGCATCGGCCGGCCGTCGACCTACGCCGCCATCCTGTCGACCATCCAGGACCGCGGCTATGCCGAACTGCGGGAGCGCAAATTTTATCCCACCGATCTCGGCGAACTGGTGACCGGGATGCTGGTAAAAAGTTTTGCCGATATCCTCGATGTTTCCTTCACCGCGCAGATGGAAGAGAAGCTTGACCGGGTCGAGGAGGGAAAACAGGATTGGCAGACGCTGCTGCGGGATTTCTACGGCCCGTTTATGCAACGGGTCGAAGAGGCTCTGCCGGCGATGCGGGAGGCCAAACGCCAGGAGCAGGAAACCGAAGAGATATGTGAGAAGTGTGGCGCCCGGATGGTCATCAAGTGGGGTCGCAACGGCAAGTTCCTTGCCTGTCCGAACTATCCTGAATGCCGCAATACCCGCAACCTGGACGAAAACGGTCAGCCGGCGCCGACGGACGAGTTGACCGCCGAAGAGCGGGATAAGCTGGGGGTGTGTCCCGAATGCGGCAGCCCGCTGACCGTGCGTACCGGCCGGTTCGGGCGCTTCATCGCCTGCTCCCGCTATCCTGAATGCCGCTATACCCGTTCCATCGGTACCGGCATTCCCTGCCCCGAGGAGGGGTGCGATGGGGAAATTGTTCAGAAAACCTCGAAAAAGGGCAAAACCTTCTACGCCTGCTCCCGTTATCCCACGTGTAACTACGCCCTGTGGGACAGGCCCTATCCGCTGACCTGCCCGCTCTGCGGTCACCCGTTCCTGGTGGAAAAAGCATCCCGCAATCGCGCCGGCTACCTCCGATGTCCGCGCAAAGGCTGTGGCTACAAGGCCGAACTGCCGGAAAGGCGGGAGGGGTAACGGCGCGGCGGTCGCCTTCCCAGGGACCGTTCAGATCCTTGACTTTTGCCGTGAAACGGCATACTGCTGACGGCGAACTTCGGACTTTCAACATGGGGACGCCAGGTACCGGAAAACCCATACGCTCAAAACCGGGATGTCGCCCGCCGGCAACGGGAGGCTGGTACCGGCAGGCGGTTCGGTGGTATTCGGCCGCCGGCGCGGGGCGCAGCGGGAGGTAGGGAACCATGACCAGAGAACGGATTCTGGTGGTCGAGGACGAGGAGGACATCCTCCAACTGGTGGAATACAACCTGCGCACGGAAGGCTTCGCGGTGACCGGGGTCACCTCTGGTGAAGCCGCCCTGCGCAAGGTGAAGAAGGATCCGCCGGCGCTTATTGTGCTGGATCTCATGTTGCCGGGGGTCGACGGGCTGGAGGTCTGCCGGCGGGTGAAGGATGATCCGGCCGGTGCCGGGATCCCCGTCGTCATGCTGACCGCCAAGGGCGAGGAGGCGGATATCGTCGCCGGCCTGGAAATGGGTGCCGACGATTATATCACCAAACCTTTCAGTCCCCGGGTACTCATCGCCCGGGTGCGGGCGGTGCTCCGGCGCCGTGATTTCCAGCCGCCCGGAGATTCGGAGGTCATCCGCATCCACGGCCTGGTGATCCACCCCGGCCGCCACGAAGTGCTTATCGGTGAGCAGCCGGTTTCTCTCACCCTGACGGAGTTCAGGGTCCTCCATTTTCTCGCCGGCCGGCCGGGCTGGGTCTTTTCCCGCTACCAGATCGTCGATGCCGTAAAGGGTGAGGACTATCCGGTCACCGATCGCTCGGTGGACGTCACCATCGTCGGTCTGCGCCGCAAGCTCGGCGATGCCGGCGGTCTTATCGAGACGGTGCGGGGGGTCGGCTACCGCTTTAAAGAGTAGCTATTATTGGTGAAACCGTAACCTCTGCCAGCACGCGCTGAAAGGGGGCGGCGCATCGTAACCGCTCCAGGTTCGCGGCGCCTCCTGACTGAGGAAAAGGGGTACGTCGAATAACTCAGCTTGCAGCGCAACGAAGAAAGAGGAGCGGTGGCGAAGCCATCGCAGACCTCAATTGAGAAACGCTGCTACTTCCCGCCGCAGCCAGTCGGTCCAGGCCTCGATACCTTCCCCCGTGCGGCAGGAAAGTGGAAATAACTCCATCCCCGGGTTCAGCCGCCGCACCCGTTCCGTCAGCCGTTCGACGCTGAAGTCGGAGAGCTCCAGCCAGTCCGTTTTGTTGACCACCAGGGCGTTGCAGACCGAGAACATCAGCGGGTACTTCAGCGGCTTGTCGTCCCCTTCCGGGACGCTGAGGATCATCGCGCTCCGCGAAGCACCCGTATCGAATTCCGCCGGACAGACCAGATTGCCGACGTTTTCCAGGATGACCAGATCGAGATCCTTCAGCGGCAGCTCCGCCAGCGCCTTCCCCACCATCACCGCGTCCACGTGACAGAAGCCGCCGGTGCGCAGTTGCAGCGCCGGGATGCCGCCGGCGGCCACTGTTTCGGCATCGATCATGGAGTCGATATCCGCCTCGATGACCCCGAGCCGCAGCTCTCCCGCCAGCGCAGCGACGGTCTGCATGATCAGGCTGGTCTTGCCCGCTCCCGGCGAGGCCATGAGGTTGAGCAGGAAGGTACGCGATGCGCGCAGCCGGGCGCGCAGCGTTTCAGCCGCCCGGCGGTTGTCGGCAAACAGATCCTCTTTCACTTCGATAAGCTTGATCCCGGGCTTCATAATGCCTCCAGGCTGGCGATGTGGTAACCCCGTCGGCCGTCCAGGACGATGTCGACGGCGCCGCAAAGGGGACAGCCGGTTTTGTCGGTGCCGGGGGCGGCGAGGGTGAAAACGTGGTTGCACCGCCGGCAGGTACCCGTTGCCGGCACCCGGATGAGTTCCAGGCGGGCGTTTTCCGCCACCGAGCCCCGGCTGCAGTGGTCGAAATAGCGCTGCAGCCATGCATCCTCGAGATCGCTGAACGATCCTACCTCCAGGTTGATGGTTACCACCCGGCTCACCCCGTGGCGGTGGGCGTGGGTCAGGACCACCGCGAGGATTTCTTCGATCACCGGCAATTCATGCATTTTTCAGATTCTGCCGCGCTCGCGGGCCATGCTCATCAGCGTTTCCACCATTGTCCGCGGCGGTTCAATGCGTTCCGCTTCGGTCTTCGGCTTCAGGGTGAGAGCGTCGAAATTGCAGGCCGGGACGCAGACGCCGCAGCCGATGCAGCGGATGCGGTCGATGACCGCGGTGTCTTCGACCGTGATCGCCTCCATATGGCAGCGTTCGGCGCAGGCGCCGCAGGCGGTGCAGCGGTCGGCATCCACCGCGGCGAAGTAGTTGGAATCGATCAGTGCTGCGGGGTGTTCCATGCGCTTGATGTTTTTCAGCACCTGGCAGCAGCAGCCGCAGCACATGCAGATGTTGACAGGTTTTTTCGCGTTGGTCGGCTGCAGTACCAGTCCGGCCTCGAGACCGGTGGCAAGGATTTTCATCGCTTCGTCCCGGTCGATCTCCCGGCCGAGGCCGTTCTCGATATAGAAGGCGGCCGAGTTGCCGAAGGAGAGGCACACCTCCACGGGGTTGTCGCAGCCCTTGCCGACCATCTGCTGCTCGCGGCGGCAGATGCACGGCGCCACGGCGATGAGTTCCTGGGCGGCGATGATCCGTCCCGCTTCGTCGTAGGCCATTACCGCCGCCCCGGACTCGACGCTTTCGGTCACCGGGATGACCCGGAGCTGTTTGGTCTTCATTTGTGCCCAGGTGTGTTCCATCAGGAACGGGACGTATTCGTTCACGTCGTTGATCAGCCCCTCGTCCAGGTCGTTGACGTGGAACTCCCAGATGCCGATGACGAACTGGGCCGCCATGTAGTGGTTCGTCCCGTCTTTGGCGAGGCGGAAGATCAGCCCCCGGCGGGCCATGGATTCCAGTGTTGCCGCCGGGTCGTCGGTCAGTCCGGCGGGCAGGCGGGCGCCGATTTCCTCCGCCGTTTCGGGCCACAGGTGGAGGGCGACGGCGATCCGCGCTTCTTCCGGGGTGAAAAGGCGGCGCAGAATACGCCGTTCGACGCCGGTTTCGGTGGGCGGAAACCCTGCCGGCAGGCTGTCGAGATGGCGGGCGAGGCGGCGGTAGATGTCTTCATTGGTGGTGGTATCCGGGCTCATGTTTTCCATGCCGGAGCTCCTTTCAATGATTCGCTGTTCTGCCGGCGGGGATGCACGGTTGTGCCACCCCTATTCGGCGTATGTGGCGCTGGTTACGGCTCATCATACCCGCTGTGGGGAGAAAAGCAAAGTGGCGATTTTGGTTCTGAATGATGCTGCGGGCGGGGTTGCCCGGTCGCCGTTCTCGACCCGCCCGGAAGCGTTTTCCGAGCGTACCGCCAGCTTGTCTGAAGTACTTGTATTCCCGGATGTTATCTGCTAAGTACTCGCTTTCGCCATGAAAAATTGTTGTTAACGGGGGTGCGTGACGGCGATCGGTACCGCCGTTTGTGGCCGCAGGCCGCAAGATCGCCAACCGTAACCACTGCCCAGATACGCCGAAAAGGGATGGCACCGTAACCGCTCCGGATTCGCGGCGCTTCGATGCGGCGTTACGCCCCGTAGTACGTCGATCGACTCGACTTGCAGCGCCACGAAGACGATGGAGTTGTTGCGAAGCCATCAAAATTGCCAACCGACAACCAACAACCGGCCGCCGGTGCGGCCGCAGGCAGCGCCAAGGAGACGGAATCATGGGACTGCGCATGATCGTCACGGTGAAACAGGTGCCGGACACCCACAACGTGACCGGCGAGGCCATGAAAGAGGACGGGACGGTGAATCGCGCGGCGCTGCCGGCGATCTTCAATCCCGAGGATCTCAACGCCCTGGAGGCCGCCCTCGCCTTGAAGGAGAGTGTCGGCGGGACGGTGACCTGCATCTCCATGGGGCCGCCCCAGGCAACGGCGGTACTCAAGGAGTGCCTCTATCGCGGTGCCGACGACGTTATGCTGGTGTCCGACCGCCGCTTCGCCGGCGCCGATACCCTGGCAACATCCTATGCCCTGGCCTGTGCCATCCGTACCGTGGGGAATTACGATCTCATCTTCTGCGGCCGCCAGGCCATCGACGGTGACACCGCCCAGGTGGGGCCGCAGATCGCCGAAAAGCTGGAGATCAATCAGCTTACCGGGGTCGCGAAGGTACGTCACGCCGATGATGAATCGATTACCGTCGAGCGTACGGTGGAGGACGGCATCGAGGTGGTACGCAGCCGTTACCCGGTGTTGGTGACGGTGACCGGCAGCGCCAACGAGCCGCGGACCGCCAGCGCCAAGTTGGTGATGACCTACAAGAACATCGGCAAGCAGGCATGTGAGGGCGCCTACGAGGAGGCCTGGCTGGAACCCGGCGTCTGCAGCGCCGTATCCCATATCCGTGAATGGAACGTGGAGTCCATCGGCGCCGATCCGGCGGCCTGCGGTCTCTCCGGTTCGCCCACCAAGGTCAAGAAGATCCAGAGCGTGGTGCTCACCGCCGGTGAAAGTCAGCAGGTGCCCAACACCGACGCCGGCATCGCCGGGCTGATGCGCGAACTGGTCGAAGAAAATATTGTTGGATAGGAGAGATCATGGAGACACCATCACGCAATGTCATGGTCTTCATCGAGGCGCGGCACGGCGAAATCGCCGATGTCAGCCGTGAGTTGCTGTCCGCTGCCCGCCGGCTGGCGACGGAACTGGACGGCGAGGTGGAGGCGGTGGCCCTGGGCCACGGTCTCGGCGCTGCCCTCACCGAACTCGGGTGCCATGGCTGCCGCCGGGTTTACTATATTGACGATTCGCGACTGGCGCATTTCTCCTCGGTGCCCTATGCCCGGGAGACGGCGCGGCTGATCCGGAAATACGATCCGCAGATCGTTCTCTTCGGCGCCACCACCATGGGGCGCGATGTCGCCCCGCGGGTGGCCTCGGAACTGCGCTGCGGTCTCACCGCCGACTGTACCGCTCTCGAGATCGGTGACCACGCGATTAAGGACGTGACCTTCTCGCGGACGCTCATGCAGATCCGCCCGGCGTTCGGCGGCAATATCATCGCCACCATCGTTTCCCCCGAGAGCCGGCCGTCCATGGCGACGGTGCGCGAGGGGGTGATGCAACTCGACGCTCCCGACGACTTCCTGCCGCCGGCCACGGTGATGACGGAACCCTGCGTCCTCGAAGATGATGCCTTTCTCACCGAGGTGCTGGAGGTGGTGCGGCAGGAGAAGGCGGTGAACCTGCCGGCGGCGCAGATTATCGTCGCCGCCGGCATGGGCGCCGGCGATCCCGACAGCCTCTCCCTGGTGCGTGAGCTGGCGAAAACCCTTGGTGGCCAGGTAGGCTGCTCGCGGCCGGTGGTCGACGCCGGGGTGTTGCCCAAGGAGCACCAGGTGGGCCAGACGGGGATCACCGTGCGGCCCAACCTCTATATCGCCTGCGGCATCTCGGGCCAGATCCAGCACCGTGCCGGGATGGCCGAGGCCAAGCGCATCATCGCCGTCAACCGCGACCCCCAGGCGCCGATATTCTCCATCGCCCACTACGGCATTGTCGGCGACGTCCGCGAGGTACTCGGCCGGATGATCAAAGCCTACAAGACGAAAGCGTAAGGAGCCCGGCAATGGCGAATTTCTATCGGGACAACAGTGACATCGGTTTCATGCTCAAAACCCTCGACCTGTCGCGGGTGGTGGAGCTCAAGGAGGACGGTTTCGCCGAGCGGGACGAATTTCCCTACGCCCCCCGCGATGTGGACGATGCCGTCGATAGCTACGACCGGGTGCTGGAGATCGTCGGCGAGATTGCCGGCGGGTTCGTCGCTCCCCGGGCGCGGGAGGTGGACGAAACCGGGGCGACCTTCGCCGCCGGCGAAGTGACCTATCCCGAAGGCATCCGTGCGGCGGTGGAGCGGCTCAACCAGGCTGATCTCGCCGGTTTCACCCTGCCGCGGAAATATGGCGGCATCAACATGCCGACCACCGTATTTTCCGCCGCCATCGAGATCATCTCCCGTGCCGATGCCTCGCTGATGCTGGTCTTCGGTCTTCAGGGACTGGGGGAAACCATCTCCAAGTTCGGTACCGAGGATCAGAAGCGGCGCCATCTGCCGCGCTTCGCCCGCGGTGAGGTGGTGGGGTCCATGGCTCTCACCGAGCCCGATTCCGGCTCCGACCTGCAGTCGGTGATGATGCGCGCCGCCCAGGACGGGAACGGCGTCTGGCGGCTCAACGGGGTCAAGCGTTTCATCACCAACGGCTGCGGCCGGATCTCGCTGGTGATGGCGCGTTCCGAGGATGGCAGTTCCGGCGGCCGCGGCCTGTCACTGTTCATCTACGAGCGCGATGAACACATGAAGATCCGCCGCATCGAGCATAAGCTCGGCATTACCGGCTCGCCCACCTGCGAGTTGCAGTTCAACGACGCCCCGGCGGAGCTGCTGGGCCGGCGCAAGTTCGGCCTGGTCAAATACACCATCTACCTGATGAACGGCGCCCGTCTGGCAGTGGCGGCCCAGGCCGTGGGTATCGCCGAGGCGGCCTACCGCGAGGCCTATGCCTACGCCGGCGACCGAGTGCAGTTCAAAAAGCCCGTTCGTGAGTTCACCGTCATCGGGGAGATGCTCACCGACATGCGGGTGGCCATCGAGGCCGGCCGGGCGCTGGTTTACGAAACCTCGCGCATCGTCGACATCAAGGAGGGACTGGAGGACCGGGTGGAGCGCCACCCGGAACTGGCCCGCGACCTCAAGGACGAGTGCAAGCGCTACGAGCGTCTCGCCTCCCTGTTCACCCCGATAACCAAATGCTATGCCACTGAGATGGCCAACAAGGTGTGCTACGACGCCATCCAGGTCCATGGCGGGGTTGGCTTCACCAGGGAGTTCAATGTCGAGCGTCACTATCGCGACGCCCGCATCACCAATATCTACGAGGGTACCACCCAGTTGCAGGTGGTGGCGGCACTGGGCGGCATCATCGGCGGCGTGGTCTCGGAACGCCTTGGCGAGTACGAAGAGGAGTATGATCTGACTTCCCTTGGAGCGCTCTTGGCGCGGGTGCAGGGGTTCCGCACCCGGCTTGAGGCGGCGGTCTCCCACCTCAAGGAGACCGGCGACGCCGCCTACCAGGAATATCACGCCACCCGGCTGGTGAACCTGGCCGCGGACGTGATCAACAGCTACCTGCTGTGCATCCTCGCCCGGTCATCCGCGCGTAAACGGGCGGTGGCCGAGCTCTATACCGCCAAGGCCGCCGGCCGCATTGATGCGGCGCTGGCGGCCATCCGCAGCGACGACCGCAGTTTCTTTACCTGCTCCGGTCGGGTGCTGGACACCGATGAGGAGGTGAACTGAGATATGTGTATCCGCGACAGGATTCAACATGTTCCAGGCTGGATTGACGGGGAACATGTGTGGAGGATGGTTCCGGATCATTGAAGGGAAGAAAGGGCTTTGGCGAAAATCCTTGTTGGCACCTCGGGCTGGAGCTACGACCATTGGCGCCATAGCTTCTATGGCGGGCAGCCGCGCCGCCGCTGGCTCGAGTTTTATGCCGCAACCTTTGCCACCGTCGAGGTCAACGCCACCTTCTACCGGGCGCCGACTGAGACCATGCTCGCTTCCTGGCGGCGCCGGACGCCGCCGGGTTTCGTCATGGCGCTCAAAGCCCATCGACTGATTACCCACCGGCGGCGTCTGCGCGATGCCGCCGATCCCGTCCGCCGCATGCTGGAGCGCCAGAAACTGCTGGGCGACCGCCTCGGGCCGGTGCTTTTCCAGTTGCCGCCCTCCCTGCCTTACGACCGCACTGACTGTGAAGCCTTCCTTGCCCTGCTGCCCCGTTCCCGGCGCTTTGCCCTGGAGGCCCGTCATCCCTCATGGGCGCGGCCGGGGGTGTTCCGCTACTTGCGTGATGCCGGTGTTGCCTGGTGCATCGGTGACAGCGGCGGCCGTTTTACGGCCTGCCGGGAAGTGACCGCCGATTTTGCCTACGTCCGCCTGCACGGTTCCGGGGCGCTCTATGCGTCCTCCTATGACGATGCCGCCCTCCGGAAGTGGGCTGCGGATATCTGTTCTCTGGAGGTGCCGGCATACGTCTATTTCAACAACGATGCCGAAGGCATCGCCCCGGAGAATGCTCGCCGGCTGCAGCGGCTGCTGGCTTCATCCGCATCCTGACAGCGACTGGTCTGCCCGCTTCCGGATAGCCTTTGCAGAATGCCCACAGAATGCCACGGGGATGAATGCATGCCTTGCCGAACCGCTTTTTCCCACGCAACGGTTTCAATACTGCGGCCGCATGTCCTTACTTCGGCGTGCCATTTCACGCGGCAATAATTTTGACCTTGTACTGAGCGATATATTTGTCTCTGGTTACCAGAGTGAGTTTCTCGACGATGGCCTGAGCTATCAGCATGTGATCAAAAGGATCCCGGTGTATATCAGGGAGCCTGCCGGCAAGTTCCGCGTGCCGATGAGTGATCGGCAGTGGAGTGAACCGGTGTAATTCCAATTCTTCCCGCAGGTTATCCGGAGTTTCAAGCTTTGCCAGGTGTTTTTTTATGGAAATTTCCCAGATCGATGCCGAACTGACGAATATTATATTGTCGGCGCGAACGATGCTGTTTCTGGCTGTGTCCGATAGTGTTGGATTGTTTTCCAGAGCCCAGATCAATACATGAGTATCGATGAGAATATTCATGGCTATTCCGGGATGAGCCGTGAGTTGTAGAAACTGTCGGCGATTTCGGCATCAATTTCATCAAAGTCAGCCGAAATTTTTACCTTGCCTTGCCAACTGCCTCCCAGCTGTCGCGGCGGTTCGTCTTCTTTGCTGTATGGTGAAATGACTGCTACCGGTTCCCCGGCCCGGCCGATTATAATCGGCTCTTTGGTCTCCTGAACCTTTTTGATCAAATAAGATAAAGTGGCTTTGGCTTCGGAAATGTTGGTGATGTGCATTTTTTGCCCCTCTTTGTTATCGATTGTGTTGTTTCTCAACATAGTCTGATCTGGTCTGGTTGTCAATTTGGTTGCGCCCTGACGGTGCCGGCAAAAATGTTTGTTGACTTTGACCGTGTTCTGCGTCGGCCGGGCTTAGGCATTGACAAGGAGTCAGGGCTCGGTTAATGACAGGGGGATGATGGGAACCGGGGGTTTTTTGTGATGTATCGAGATTCGGCTTGCCGCCGCCGACCGGAGAAATTCGCGCTGCTTTCCGGCACCTTCCGGGGATGGGTGGTTCCTTTCCTGCCGGTGCTGCTGTGTGCCCTGATGCTGGTGGCGGGGCCGTTGCCGGCGGTCGGCGGAACGCCGGGGGTGTATTTCAGTCCTGTTGGAGGAGCCGAGAAGGCGATTGTCGAGTGCCTCGATGCGGCGCGCAAAGAAATCAAAATTGCCGTCTATACCTTTACCAACCGGGAGCTGGCGATGGCCGTGATCCGGGCGCACGAACGCGGTGTGAAGGTTGCGGTGATCCTCGACGGTAACGACGAAAGCGATTATTCCAAAGGGTTTCACCTGCAGCGGCAGGGGGTAACGGTGCGTTATTCCCGGGGTCTGCCGATACCGAAACGAAAATACCGCTTTGGTCTCATGCACAACAAGTTTGCCGTCATTGACGACCGGACGGTGATTACCGGATCCTTCAACTGGACCGCGTCGGCGGAATGCTGGAACCGGGAGAACGTGCTGATTGTCGATGACGTCGGACTCGCATATCGCTACAAAGAGGAATTTGAACGTATATGGGCAGCAACCTACGCGAAATAGTACGCCCGCGGCTGCGGCTGCTGGTGGCGGTCGGCATCCTGCTGGTGCTGGCGGCCGGCTGCGCGCCGCGGATGCCTGATGCCGGCCGCGGTCTGGCCGATCGGGAACTGCGGGCCGGGCGGCCGGTGCTGGAACGACCGGCCGGGCAATGGTTGGCCGAACCCAAAGACTGGCCGGCGGCCTACGATGCCGCACGTTCGGCCTGGAAGCGCGGTCCTCGGCCGGAGATGCGGGATCGGGTACTTGATTGTCTGCCGCGGTTTAGTGAGGCCGAACTCGAACAGCTGCTGCTGCGGGAGATGGAGCCGGTGTTCCGCTGCCGGGCGCTGGAATTGCTGACCGACCGGCTGGCGGATGATCCCGGGCGGCGGGAGCGGCTGCGGGAGGTGCTGACGGAGCGGCTGGCGTATTGTCCGCTTGACGATGCCCGGCGGGCTGAGCTCGAAGCACGGCGGGGACCGGAGACGGATGTAGCGGTTTTGCCGGGTGCCCGGCTGAGGGTCGGCTGCCTGCTGCCCCTGACCGGTGATTACGCCGCCTACGGCCGGCGGGTGCTTCAGGGTATGATGCTGGCGTTACCGGTATTTTCATCCGCCGGCAAGGCGGGGGAAGGTGCCACTGCTGCCGGCGGCAGGCCGGAAGCGATGCTTGAAGTTCTCCCCGCGAATTCCGCCGCCGCTTCCCCATCGTCCGCCGCCGCTTCCCCATCGTCCGCCGCCGCACCTCCGGCTTCTCCGATGTCCGTTGCCGCGTCCCCCGTTTTCTCGTCGTCCGCCGCCGCGTCTCCGGCTTTCCTGACGTCCGGCGCAATTCCGCCGGACACCCGGCGGGTTTCCGGCGGCTTGCCGCCGCTGGAGCTGGTGATCCGCGATACTGCCGGCAACGGCGAGCGGGCGCGGGAGTTGGCGCGGGAACTGATCGAAGACGAAGGCGTCGCGCTGTTGGTCGGTCCGGTGACCGGGCCTGCGGCTTTGCAGGCGGCCATTGAGGCCGAGGTGCATCGGGTGCCGGTCATCGCCCTGTCGCCGCAGCCGGGGCTGGCCGCCCGCGGGGAGTACGTCTTCCAGCATTTTCTCACCGCGCGCAACGAGGCGCGGGAGCTGGCGTCGGCCGCCGTCGGCCGCCTGGGACTGGAAAATCTGGCGCTGCTTTATCCGCGGACGTCCTTCGGAGACGAGTTCGCGGAGCATTTCCGGGCGACCGTGGACGATTGGGGCGGCCGGGTGGTGCGCAGCGTGCCCTATGCTCCCGATACCAGCGATTTCGGCCCGCAGATCCGCGAGCTTATCGGTAATGAACGTTATGCCGCCTTTACCCGCGAGCGTCGGGAGTATGAGGAGTGGAAACGGGAGCAGGAGCGTCTGGCGCGGCAATACGCCGCCGATAACCAGGGCAAACTGCGCTCGCTGGCCGAGGAACTGGGGTTGGAAACCGGGGAGCTTTTCGCTGCTGAACAGCCCCCGGCGGCGGACCGGGAACGGCGTTCCCACCCGATTCTCGCGCTGGATTTTACCGGCCTGGTGGTGCCCGACTTCCAGTCGCGGCTGCGGCTCATCATTCCGCAACTGATCTTTTACGATCTCGCCGAAGTGCGGTTTCTCGGCGGCCGGAGCTGGGCGTCAGGCGACTTGCAGGAGGATGCCGGCGACTATCTCCCCGGCGCGGTTTTCGTCGGTTCGGCCATCGATTTGCTGCCGGCGGGAAGCGCCGGCGATACCCCGGCGGCGGCCTATTGCCGGGCCTACGCGGCGCAGTATGACGAGCCGGCCTCTTCCTATGACGCCTACGGTTACGATACCGTTATCCTGGTGGCCCGTTTGCGGGAAGCTCTACGTCTCGGGGCGGATGGCGCGGAGGGTGAGGGGTTTGGGGAAGAAGTGGCCGCCGCGCTTCGCGGGGTGCGGGACATGCTCCTGGTCACCGGGGTGACCACCGCGCTGCCCGACGGGGAACTGGCGAAGGAGCTGCCGTTGCTGACCCGGAACGCCGCCGGCGGGATCGTCCCGGTGGAAACGATATGCACCGGCGGCACCGGCGATTGATCGGTATCGGGGTCGCCATTGGAATGGGTGACGAACGGATAGGGAAGGGGTTCGGATACGAGAGGCTGCATGTATGTGTAGCGCTTGGATGGCGCCGACAGTGCCGCTCACGAGGATCAGGTGCCGTAGTCAACCGATCTCGACAACGATTCCGACAATGATTCCGACTTCGACGAAAACCAGGAAGGGGAGAAAGATCGCCCGCCTTCTGCCCCCGGCCCTCAGCTCGCGACGCGGATATAGACCAGACCGAAAACGAAGAGAAAGATCAGCGCGGTGCAGACGCCAAGCCCCACCGGCATCCGGTAGCGATCCTCATAAAAAGGTTTTTGCAGCAGTTTCCCCAGTGCCGGGGGTTCTTTTCCCAGCAACGATATCCAGAAGATCTCCAGCACGTTGTATGGATTGCCGCTCAGGCGCCCGACCTCACGGGTGCGGTCGGCGAAGCCCGCCTGCAACAACAGCCGGAAGCGGTTCAGCGGGTAGGTGCAAAACAGCACCATGGCACGGCCGAACAGCCGGTAAAACCAGTCGGTATCCAGGGTGATCGCCGGTTTGCCGGCCATCAGTTTGTCAAGGAAGATCCAGAATCCCGCCACCGTCAGCACCAGCAGTTGCAGACCGGCAACCACCTTGTGGGCTTCGTAGGGGTGGAAGTGTACCGGATGCGGGAGCAGGTGGTAGAGCAATTGTGGCTGTATCCCGGTGATGATGCACAGCGCCGCCGCCAGGCCCATGGCCAGAAGCATGTTGAATGGCGGCTCGCCGGCCTCTGCCAGCTCATGCACGTGTCCCTCCCGCGGTTTGCCGAACCACGCTCCCCAGGGCAGCTTCAATCCGACACTGAGAAACGTACCCACCGAAGCCAGGTGCAGCATCAGTTCGATCAGCGGCCGGTGGTCGTGACCGGCGGCGGCCACCACCATGGTCTTGCTGACGAAGCCGTTGAACAGCGGCACCGCGGAGATGGAAAAGGCGCCGACCATGTAGAGTGCCAGGGTGATGGGCATCCGCCGGTAGAGGTTGCGGCCCTGGAGGTCGAGGATCGAGCGCCGGCCGGTGACGTGGATGATCGCCCCCATGCCCATGAACAGCAGCGCCTTGTAGAGGATGTGGCAGAAGGCGTGGGCGGTGGCGCCATTGATCGCCATCTCGGTGCCCATGCCGACGCCGCAGACCATGTAGCCCACCTGGCTGACGATATGATAAGCCAGCAGCCGCCGGATGTCCTTTTCCAGTACCGCGTAGTAGACGCCGTAGAGGGTCATGATCGCGCCGAGCCAGACCAGCAGCTCGGTGCCGGCGAAGCTGCGTGCCAGGACGTAGACCGCGCTTTTGGTGGTGAAGGCGGTCATGAAGACGCTGCCGGTGATGGTGCCTTCAGGATAGGCGTCCGGCAGCCAGGCGTGCAGTGGCGGTACCGCGGCGTTGATGATGAAGCCCAGCAGGATGAATTTGCCGGCCAGGGTCGCCGGGTCGAAGACGGTGAAGGCGGTGGATCCGGTTTGGGCCACCTGCAGGACGATGCCGGCCAGCAGCACCGCGCCGCCGAAAAGGTGCACCATGGCGTAGCGGAAACCGGCCTCCAGTGAGCGGCGGGTACGGTTGTACCAGATGAGAAATACCGAGGCCGCCGCCATGATCTCCCAGCCGACGAAGAGGGTGAACAGGTCGCCGGCGAAGACCACCAGCAGGGTGCTGCCGACGTAGAGGTATGCCGCCACATGCTGCCCGACCTCGCGGATGTGGATGGCGTAGACCATGGCGATGAAGGAGATGATGACGAACACCAGGGCGAAGACCATCGCCAGCTTGTCCACCCGGCCGAAAACCAGTTCGTAGCCGAGGAACGAGTGCTGCCAGTAGACCTCGTGTTTCATCAGCAGCAGACTGGTGAGCGCCGCCACGGGGATCAGCAGGGCCGCCGCCTGCTGAAGGTGCCGCACGCGGATGAAGGGCAGCAGCAGGGCGCCGAGAATGTAGTACAGGGCCGGATGCATCACGGTGGTCATGTAAACCTCATTCCAGGATACGGAAGTCAGAAGTCAGAAGTCAGAATCCACGAGCCGGAAGCCGGGGGACGGAAGTCATCGCCCCACGCTGCCCGCGGCAGCGATTCATCATCAAGGAACGTTGCGCTGAACGCGGCAAACTACCCATAGGTATAAGCATACACCCCAGCAGCTGAGGGTCTCACCGTTAGGTTGCGGGGATGAATTCAAAAGCCAGATCTCCCGACGACCGCAGCCAGATCTTTTGACGAACCGCGTGCGGCTTGATTCAGTAATGTCATCAATTCTGATCGTAATAGTCCCGGTCCTTCATCAGCCAGTGATGCCCCAGCCACTTGGCGGAGACGATAATCAGGATGCAGCCGAAGAAGCCGAAGAAGACGTCGAAGATCGGCAGCTTCTGCCACCAGAAGTGCGGGTGGTGGTTGGGAAATATGAACCCCAGCACGGCGGTGACGGCAATGGCGGTATAGAGCAGCAGGCGAAGTTTCGCGGTCATGAAATCTTACCCTCCCAGAACCTGTTGGACGGCGTGGGTGGTGATGGAGAAGAAGTGCAGCACGGCGTCGGGCATGATCCCGAACAGCACCGAAAACGCCGCCGTGGCGCACAGCGGGATGACCATGATCAGCGGCGCCTCGTCGATGCGCGGCGCGACATCGGGCCGCGGCTCCCTGAAGAAGCCGTTGAAGATGATTGGAAAGAAGAAGGCGACATCGAGCATCGCGCTGGTGAGGATGACGAAGAGAAAGAGCAGTTCACCCGCCTGCACCGCGCCAAGGCAGAGGAACCACTTGCTGATGAAGCCGTTCACCGGCGGGATTCCCGAAAGCCCCATGGCGGCGATGGTGAAGGCGGCGAAGGTGAAGGGCATCTGCCGGCCCAGCCCGTCGAGCTGGCTGACGTGGTCCTTGTGGGTCTTGGCGTAGATCGCTCCGGCGCAGAAGAACAGGGTTATCTTCATGAAGGCGTGGTTGGCGATGTGCAGGATGCCGCCGCGGATGGCGTTCTCGCTCAGCAGGGTGACGCCGAGCAGGATGAGGGCGAGGTTGTTGATGGTGGAAAAGGCCAGCCGCCGCTTGAGATGGTCCTGGCCCAGGGCCAGCAGGCCGGCGGCGACGACGGTGAAGGCGGCCACCCCGGCCATCGCCTGCCAGATGCCCAGCTCCCGGAGCAGGTTGGGGCCGAAGACGAAGAGCAGCACCCGCACGCAGCCGAAGACCCCGGCCTTGACCACCGCCACCGCGTGCAGCAGCGCGCTTACCGGGGTGGGGGCCACCATCGCCGTGGGCAGCCATTCGTGGAATGGCATGATCCCCGCCTTGACCCCGAAACCGGCGATGAACAACACGAAGAGCAGCATCAGCAGGCCGTCGGGGGCGTGGCCGGCGAGGAACCCGCCGGGGGTGAAATCGAGGGTGCCGGCGAGGCTGTAGGTGACCACCGTCGCCAGCAGCAGTCCGGTGCCGGCGGTGAGGGTGTAGACCAGGTACTTGCGTCCGCCCATGATCGCGGCGCCGTCCTCGTGGTGGATCACTAGCGGCCAGGTGGCGATGGTGAGCACCTCGTAGCAGATCAAAAGCGTCAGCAGGTTGCCGGCGAAGGCCACCCCGACCGCCGATGACAGACAAAGGGCGAAGGCGAAGAAATAGCGGCTCTGGGCGTGTTCGTTGAGTGTCCGCACATAGCCGATGGAGTAGAACGAGGTGGGTATCCACAGGGTCGCGGCGATGACCCCGAAGAGCAGGCCGAAGGCGTCGACCCGGAAGACCAGTTCAACCCCCGGCAGCAGGGTCAGCAGCCGGCAGGTAATCACCTTGCCGGCGAGTACCGTCGGGATCATCGAGACGACGAGGCCGAATTTGATCAGTGCCGCGGCGATGGTCCAGCCCTCGCGCAGGTTGGGCCGCCGGTCGCCGGTGGCGAGGATCAGCATCCCGGCGGCGAAGGAGACGAGCACCGCCAGAAGCGGCCGGGTTGAGATGACGGTATCGGTCATGGGTACCGCTTTCCTTTCATGTTAATCAGACCGCTCGATACATGGCACGGGTGCCGCCATCCCCGCCGTATTCCGGGTGACTGCTCCTAGAATGCCGCCGGCACCGCGTGGCTGATCACCGCATCGATGATGGTGCCGCTGAAGGGACCCAGCACGAGAATCAGTGCCGCCATGATAAGGATCGGCGCGAGCATCGCCGCCGGGGCCTCGTCCCGGACGACGTTCGCCGTCCCGTGGCCGTCGTCGTGTTGCTGGTCATCATGACCGTGGCCGCCTCCCGGTGCCAGGTAGGCCTTCTCGATGACGCGGAAGAAGAGTACCGCGTTGATCAGGCTGCTGACCAGCAGGGTGCCGGCGAAGACCCACTGCCCGGCGGCGACGGTGCCCTGCACCAGGTACCACTTGCTGAAAAACCCGCAGGCTGGCGGCAGGCCGCACATGGACAGCGCGGCGACGACGAAGGCGGCCATGGTGAAAGGCATCTTCCGGTTCAGGCTGCCGAGCTCCGAAATCGTTCGCGGGATGCCCTTGTGGGCCAGGGCACCGATCACCAGGAACAGACAGGCCACCATGCAGGCGTCGTTCATGATGTGCAGGATGGCGCCGGTAAGCCCCGGGCGGTTCATGACGCTGATCCCCATGACGATATAGCCCACCTCGGCCACCATGATGTAGGTCAGCATCCGTTTCAGGTCGGTCTGCGCCAGGGCCTTGATGCCGCCGACGAGGATGGCGATCACCGCCATCCAGCCAAGGATCGTCGCTACCGGGATGACGCCGATATCGAATTCCGGCCGGAAGACGGTGAACATGATGCGGATCATGACGTAGGCCGCCACCTTGGTCATCAGCGGGGCGATGAGGGCGCTGGCGGGCGCCGGCGCGGTGGTATAGGCGTCGGGCATCCAGGTGTGCAGCGGGAAGAGCCCCATCTTGATCGCCACCCCGACGGTGAAGAAGGCGAAGGCCACCAGCACTACCTTGGAGTGGTACAGCGCCGGCAGCAGGTTCGCGAGGTCGGCCATGTTGAGGGAGCCGGTAACGATGTAGAGGTAGCCGACGCCGAGCAGATAGAAGCAGGCGCCGACAGTGCCGATGATGATGTAGTTGAAGGTCGCCAGCGGCGCCCCGTCCTCGCCCAGGGCGATGAGGGCGTAGCCCGAGAGCGACGAGATTTCGAGGAAGACGAAGAGGTTGAACATGTCGCCGGTGATGACGATGCCCGACAGCCCGGTGACCTGGAGCAGGAACAGGGTGTAGAAATACGGCTCCCGGCCGGGCATCGAGACGGCAACCGCCGGCCGCGCCTGGAGGAAGGCCATCAGGCCGATACCGGTGATCAACAGCAGCATCAGCACCGTCAGATGGTCGACGGCGTACGCTATGCCCCACGGTGGTGCCCAGTTGCCGAGGTGGTAGGAGATGGGTCCGTGGGCGGTGACCTGCATCAGGAGGGCGACCGCCAGCGCTGCGGCGCCGGCAAGGACGGCGAGGGCCCACAGCCCCGCCAGGCGGGGCCGGTGCCAGCCGATGAGCGGGGTGATGAAGGCGCCGAGCAGCGGGATGGCGATCTGGAGCGCGGGAAGCTGGGCGGTCATGATGCCTGATCCTTTGCTTTCGGCGCCGCCGCAGCCCGCCGGGCGGCAATGATTTCATCTTCCTCCAGGGTGCCGTAGCGCCGGTAGATGAGGATCAGGGCGGCCAGGGCGACCCCGGTGGTGGCGATGGAAACGACGATGGCGGTAAGCATCAGGACGTGGGGCAGCGGGTTGAGAATCGTCGCAACATCGACTGCCTGATGGCCGCCATGACCGTGTCCTTCGAGGATCGGCACCGTGGCGCCGCCCTTCTTGACTCCGATGGAGACGTAGAAAAGGATGATGGAGGTCTGGAAGATGTTCATCCCGATGAGCTTTTTTACCAGGTTGCGTTTGCCCATCATGGCATAGAGGCCGATCATCATGAGGATGACGTAGACCCAGTAATTGTACTTGGCGATGACGTATTCCAGCATCAGTCGCGTTCCTTCCTTCTCTGGTTCCGCGGCCGGCGCAGGATGTAGAGGCAGGCGATGCCGGCGGTGAAGATGACCGTGGTTTCGCCGAGGGTGTCGTAGCCGCGGTAGTCGGCCAGAACTGCGGTGACGATGTTCGGCGTTGCGGTGTCGGGGATGGCGTTCTCGATGTAGCGCGGCGACACATGGGTGTTGGCCGGCGATTGCGGGTCACCCCAGGCGGGCATGTCCTCGACGCCGTAGAGCAGCAGGGCGCCGGTCAGCACAACGGCGGCGAAGGCCACCATCTTCAGCGGCATGATCTTCATCAGTCCTTCGACCTCCGGGCGGTCCTGGCGATGGCGGCGATGAACAGCACGGTGCCGATGCCGGCGCCTACCGAGGCCTCGGTAAAGGCGACATCCACCGCGCCCATCTCGGTCCACAGCAGGCACATGAAGAAGCTGTAGGCGCCGAGGATGATCACCGCACTGAGCAGGTCGCGGACGGTGATGGCGGCGACGGCGCAGATGACGATGAACACCAGGAGTACGATATCGAGCTGCCAGATCATTTGTTTGTCTTCCTGGTCCAGGGTTTGACGCCGGCGCGGAATGCCGCCCGGCAGATGGCGTGGGTGCCGGTGGGGTTGGCGACGTAGACGAAGACCGCGATGAGCAGCAGCTTGAAGCTGTCGAGGGCAAGACCGTGGTGGATCGCCAGGGCCAGGAGGCAGCAGAACACCGCCAGGGTATCGCTCTTGCCGGTGGCGTGCATGCGGGCGTAGAAGTCCGGGAAGCGCACCAGGCCGATGGTGCCGGTGAGGAAAAAGAAACAGCCGATGACCAGCAGGGCGACGGTCAGGACGTTGGCGATGGTCATCAGATCTCTCCTGCGCCTTCGAAGTACTTGGCGAACGCCAGGGTGCCGATGAAGTTGAGGATGGCGTAGACCATGCTGATATCGATAAACATCGCGATGCGGTCGTAGAGGAATCCCATCAGCACGAGGATGATCAGCGTCTTGGTGCCGATGGCGCCGGCGGCGACCATGCGGTCGATGGTGGTCGGCCCCCAGATGACCCGGTAGAGGCAGACGAGGACCAGCAGGCAGAGGAACAGGCTGGTGCCGAGGAAGAAGGCGTGCATCATGCGCTCCGCAGGATCAGTCGTTGTCGTCGTCCGGCAGGTCGCCGCCGGTGGATATGTCGAGGAAGATGGAGATCATCGCCGCCATTACCGCGATGCCGACGCCAACCTCGACGCCGAGGATGCCCAGTGACCGCGACTGCGCGGCACCGACATGAAGAATGCGGTCGAGGCTGGCGTAATCCAGCAGATTTCCCCCCAGCAACAGGCACAGCAGACCGATGCCGCCGTAGATGAACACCCCGGTGCTGTTCATGAACGCGGTCAGTCCTTCGCCCATGCGTCGCATCGCCTGGCGGCGGCCGTAGGCGAGAAACAGCAGCACAATGCTGGCGCCAAGGATCACCCCGCCCTGGAACCCGCCGCCGGGAGAGTAGTGACCGTGAGCGATGACGTAGAGGGCGTAGACCTGGATAAAGGGAACGAAGATCCGGACCACGGTCTTGACGATGAGATTGTCGCTTTCCCGCGAAAGCATCGCGCGGCATCTCCTTTCCATGTAGAGTTCGCCCCAGATTGTCGTGACTCGAACCGGCATCCGTTGCGCGACACCACCATTCTCAAACCTGTCGAGCGTTCACCGCCGTCGGTGCCGGCTGGTTTTCGGGTACACCCGGCAGGGGCTACGGTTTCATTCCTCCCGGTGTTCCCGCCGCAGAAATATCCGGTCGATGCGGTTTTCCATCTCGCCGCCGAGCAGGTCGTCAGCGACGGCGTCGTCAATGGCATGGACGTGGAAAATGCCGTTGATCAGATCGAGGGTGATGGTTCCGGGTGTCAGGGTGATGGAGTTGGCAAAGGTGACCAGGGCCAGATCGTTCGTCAGCTTTGTCGGGAAGGAGATGATCCTCGGGTTGATGGGCGGCCGCGGGGACAGCACCAGCTTTGCCACATGGATGTTGGAAAGGACGATCTGCCAGAAGTGCCACGGGATATAGGTGAGGTAGCGCCCGGCGACGACATGCTTGTTCTCGAGGCCGATGTGGCCGAAAAGCAGATCGGCGGAGCCCCGGCTCACCAGGAGGCAGCAGAAAACGCCGAGCGAGATATGAAAGGTATCGTAATGGCCGGAAAGCAACAGCCAGAAAGGCATCAGCAGGGCGAAGGCGATGACGATATGCATCGGCCGTCGGCGCCGGTCCTCCCGCAGTCCGCCGGCAACTGATTCCGGGCGTGGTTCTCGGTTCGGATCCATGATCTGGCCAGCTCCGTCCCATATTCCGTGTTTGGCGTATGTATGAGATCGAGGTGCCGGGCGCCGCAGCGGCACCGGCACCCCCCGTTCAGCAACCGTCTGCGGGTGCATTTTATTACCGCTCCGGCCCCGATGATGTCAAGTGAAAATCAAGTGATACAGCGTTTTACGGAGAGGTTCGGGGCGGATAAAAAAAACTTGACAGAAAAACGTGCGGTGTGGTAACTGTCCAACCGCTTTTGCCAAGTAAGGGTGCGGCTTCCCGGGCGACTGTCGAGGAAAAACAGTCCGTTGCAGCCGGTATTCCTTTTCCGCCAGCCATTCCGCGATCGGTCAACCGAGTCCATTCTGTCCTGTTAGGAGTACAATCGGTGATTGAACTCAATGCCTTCCTGCTGTTCCAGTGGATCATTTTTATCCTGCTGATGATATTCCTCAACCAGTTTCTCTTCAAGCCGGTGCTGCGGGTGGTTGATGCCCGGCGTGAAAAGGTCGAGGGCACCCGCGAGAGCGCCGACCAGCTGAACGCGCGGGCGGCGCGCAACCGCGACGACTACGAGACCCGCGTGGCCGAGACCCGGGCCCGGCTTGACCGGGAGACCGTCGCCGTGCGCGACGAGACGGCGCAGGCCGCGCGACAGGAAATGGACCGGGCGCGGGGCGAGGCCGCACGGCTGGTGGAGGATGTCAGGGGCCGGATCGAACATGAGTACGACCGGGTCCGGAGCCAGATGAAGGATGATATCAAGGGGTTCGCCGGGCAGATATCGGCAAAGATTCTGGGAAGGAACGTCTAGATGGCACGCACGAAGAAAGAGGCTGCGGGGCGCCTGCTGACAGCGGCGGGCGGGGCGGTGCTGGTGGCCGCGGTGCTGGTTTCGACGGCGGCGGCGTCCGGCGGCGGCGAGCATCATGCCGTCGAACACCACTCCCTGCTGGAAATGCTGGCCCATGATCCCATGCCGCTCCTGAAGGACTTTCTCTGGCGGGTGATCAACTTCGCCGTCCTCCTCTGGATACTGATCAAATTCACCGGCAAGCCGATCAAAAACTATTTCGCCAACCGCCGCGAGGCGATGGTAAAGGCGATCAGCGAGGCCCGCGAGGCCCGTGAGGCGGCGGAGCGGCTGCATCAGGAGTACCAGGATCGGCTCGCCGGTCTGGACGCCGAGATGCGGGCACTGGAAGAGCGTATTCGCGCCGAGGCGGCGGCGGAGAGGGAACGTATCCGCCGGGAGGCCGAGCAGTTTGTCGCCAAGGTGAAGCAGCAGGCGGCGCAGATGGCCGACCAGGAGGTTTTGTCGGCCAAGCGGCGGCTCAAGGAAGAGGCGGTTCATCTGGCGATGGAAGCGGCCGAGAAGCTGGTGCGGGAGCGCATTACCCCCGCGGATCGGCAGCATATGGTCGAGAACTACTTGAAAGAGGTGGTGAACCGGTGATTCGCGACATCATTGCCAAACGCTACGCCCGCGCCTTCTTTGCCTATGCCGAAGAGCAGGGGAAGCTGGCCCCGGCGTTGACGGAACTGCGGCGGGTAGCCGACCTGGTGGCCGCCAGTGAAGAGCTGGAAAGCGTGCTCAGCAACCCGGTCTTCGAGGCCGCCGAGCGCCGGTCGGTGCTCAACGAACTGCTCAAGCGCCTTGAAATCGGTCGGGAAGTGACCGTGTTTCTCGATATTCTCGTCGACAAGAACAAGTTCCGGTATCTGGCGTCGATCGTCAAGCGCCTCGAGGGGATGGTCGATGAAGCCGAGGGGCGCCTGCAGGTCGAGGTGGTCAGCGCCGTCGAACTGGACCAGACGGTCCTCGGGCAGCTGCGGGAGAGGCTCGCCGCGGTCACCGCCCGGAATGTCCGTCTGGCGGTAACGGTCGATGAGTCCCTCATCGGCGGCCTGATAACCCGCTTTGCCGGCATGGTATACGATGGCAGCGTCAGGACCCAGCTGCGCAACCTTGAGGAACAACTGGTAAAGGAGTGGTAAGGGGCGATGGAACTGCGTGCTGAAGAAATAAGCCAGATCATAAAAAGCCAGATCGAAAATTACGAGAAGAAGGTCGAGGTCAGTGAGACCGGTACCATTCTCACCGTCGGTGACGGTATCGCCCGCATTTACGGCCTCGAGAAGGCCATGGCCGGTGAGCTGCTCCTGTTTCCCCATGACATCTACGGCATGGTGCTCAACCTCGAGGAGGACAATGTCGGTGCCGCGATCTTCGGCGAAGGGGCCGAGATCAAGGAGGGTGACGAGGTCAAGCGTACCGGGCGCATCGTCGAGGTGCCGGTGGGCAAGGGGGTTCTCGGCCGCGTGGTGAACTCGCTCGGGCAGCCGGTGGACGGTAAGGGCCCCATCGATTCCTCGGAATCCCGCCTGGTGGAGGTAAAGGCACCGGGGATCGTCGACCGTAAATCGGTCCACGAACCCTTGCAGACCGGTCTCAAGGCCATCGACTCCATGGTGCCCATCGGCCGCGGTCAGCGCGAACTGATCATCGGCGACCGCCAGACCGGGAAGACCGCGGTGGCCATCGACACCATCATCAATCAGAAGAACACCGATGTCTACTGTATCTATGTCGCCATCGGCCAGAAGCGGTCCACCGTTGCCCAGGTGGTGGCCAAACTCGAAGAATACGGCGCGATGGAATACACCACCGTAGTTGCCGCCACCGCCAGCGAGGCGGCGCCGCTGCAGTTCCTGGCCCCCTACACCGGGGTGACCATAGGTGAGTATTTCCGTGACAATGGTATGCACGCGCTGATCATCTACGATGATCTTTCCAAGCAGGCAACGGCCTACCGTCAGCTTTCCCTGCTGCTGCGGCGGCCGCCGGGACGTGAGGCCTATCCCGGCGACGTTTTCTACCTGCACTCCCGCCTGCTGGAGCGGGCGGCGAAGATGAGTGACGAGCGCGGCGCCGGGTCGCTGACTGCGCTGCCGATCATCGAAACCCAGGCCGGTGACGTCTCGGCCTATATCCCCACCAACGTGATCTCCATTACCGACGGCCAGATTTACCTCGAAGCCGACCTCTTCTACTCCGGTATCCGCCCGGCGATCAACGTCGGTCTTTCGGTTTCCCGGGTCGGGGGTGCCGCCCAGGTGAAAGCCATGAAGCAGGTCGCCGGTTCGTTGCGCCTCGATCTGGCCCAGTACCGCGAGATGGCCGCCTTCGCCCAGTTCGGCAGCGACCTCGACAAGGCCACTCAGCAGCAGCTCGCCCGCGGCAGCCGATTGGTGGAAATCCTCAAGCAGGGGCAATACTCGCCGCTGCCGGCGGAGAAGCAGGTGCTGGTGATCTTCGCCGCCACCAATGGTTTCGTCGATGATTACGAGATCGGTGTACTGCTGCGTTACGAGTCGGAGATGCTGAACTTCGTGGAAATGAAGCACAGTGATGTCCTTGCCGAGTTGCGTGACAAGAAGACCATCGATGACGACCTCAAGCTCAAGCTGGAAGGCATGCTGAACGGGTTCAAAGAGGTGTTCAAACCCTGATCCGCGGAGATAGCGACCAACAGGGGTGCGGGTTAACGCAAATCGGTGAACCGTATCCGCGTCCGGCGCGGGGCGGCGAGGAATGGCGAGATGGCGAGTCTGAGGGATATACGCAAGCGGATCGGCAGCGTCAAGAGCACGCAGCAGATCACCAAGGCGATGAAGATGGTCGCGGCGTCGAAGCTCAAGAAGGCGCAGGACAACGTCGTCGCCGCCCGGCCCTACGCCGGCAAGATGAGCGAGGTACTGGCCAGTCTGGCGCTCAGGACCGATCCGAAGAAGCATCCGTTGTTGCAGCGCCGCGAGGAGCGCAACGTCGAACTGCTGGTCATCACCTCCGACCGCGGTCTCTGCGGGGCCTTCAACACCGGGGTCATCAAGGCCGCCGACCAGTTCCTCGCGGAAAACCACGACCGTTACGAAAACATCTACCTGAGCGTTTTCGGCCGCAAGGCGCGGGACTACTATCGACGTCGGAACCGGGAGTTCAAGTCGGCGTATCTCAACCCCGGCGAGATCCTGTTTTCCGATGCCGAACGGGTTGCCGGCGAGATTATTGACCGGTACGTCGAGAAGGCCACCGACGCGGTGTATATCGCCTATACGAGGTTCCGCTCGGCCATTTCCCATGAGGTCGAGATCAAGCGCCTGCTGCCGGTGGAGCCGCAGGAGCTGAAACCCGACGAAGTCGCGGTGGAGTACATCTACGAGCCCTCGGAAGACGCCCTCCTGGCCGATATCCTGCCGCGCTATATCTATACCGAGCTGTTCAGCATGATGCTCGAATCGATCGCCAGTGAACACGGGGCGCGGATGACGGCAATGGACTCGGCGACCTCGAACGCCGTGGAAATGGTTGGCAAACTGACCCTGCTCTACAACCGGGCACGCCAGGCGGCCATTACCACCGAATTGATGGAAATCGTCAGCGGCGCCGAGGCCCTGAACTGAGCCGGCCTGAACTGACCAGGATGGAAACCGTCTGTCTGTGAGGAGGAAGATAAGGGGATGAAGAATATCGGGAGAATTACCCAGGTCATCGGGCCGGTTGTCGACGTCGAGTTTGAAAAGGACAAGCTGCCGGCGATATACAATGCCCTCAAGATCACCAATCCGGCGATCAACGACCAGGAATGGAACCTGGTCTGCGAGGTGATGCACCACCTGGGTGAAAACACCGTGCGTTCGGTGGCCATGGACGGGACCGACGGTCTGGTACGCGGCATGGAGGTCTGGGATACCGGCGACGGCATTACCGTGCCCGTCGGCCGCGAGGTGCTCGGCCGCATCATCAACGTCACCGGCGAGCCGGTGGACCAGATGGGACCGGTGAACGAGAAGAAGCGCTATGCCATTCACCGTCCGGCGCCGGAATTCGTCGATCAGAGTACCGATGTCGAGGCCTTCGAGACCGGCATCAAGGTCGTCGACCTGCTGGCGCCCTACTCCCGCGGGGGTAAGATCGGGCTCTTCGGCGGCGCCGGCGTCGGCAAGACCGTCGTCATCATGGAACTGATCAACAACATCGCCACCCAGCACGGCGGTTTCTCGGTATTCGGCGGCGTCGGCGAACGCACCCGTGAGGGTAACGACCTCTGGCACGAGATGAAGGACTCCGGCGTTCTCGACAAGACCGCCCTGGTCTACGGCCAGATGAACGAGCCTCCGGGAGCGCGTCTGCGTGTCGGTCTCTCCGCCCTTACCGTGGCCGAGTACTTCCGCGACGAGGAAGGCCAGGACGTGCTGCTCTTCATTGACAATATCTTCCGCTTTACCCAGGCGGGTTCCGAGGTCTCGGCGCTGCTGGGCCGCATGCCTTCCGCAGTCGGCTACCAGCCGAACCTGGGGACGGAAATGGGTGAACTGCAGGAGCGCATCACCACCACCAAGAACGGTTCCATCACCTCGGTGCAGGCGATTTACGTTCCCGCCGATGACCTCACCGACCCGGCCCCGGCGACCGCCTTCGCGCATCTCGACGCCACCACCGTGCTTTCCCGGCAGATCGCCGAGCTCGGCATCTACCCGGCGGTGGACCCGCTCGACTCCACCTCCCGAATTCTCGATCCCCGGGTCATCGGTGACGAGCACTACCGGGTAGCCCGCGAGGTGCAGAAGATCCTCCAGCGCTACAAGGACCTTCAGGATATCATCGCCATTCTCGGGATGGACGAACTTTCGGAAGAGGACAAGCAGCTCGTGTCCCGGGCGCGGAAGATCCAGCGTTTCCTGTCCCAGCCCTTCCACGTCGCCGAGCAGTTCACCGGCACCCCCGGGGAGTATGTCAAGCTGTCCGATACCATCCGCAGCTTCGAGGAGATCGTCCAGGGCAAGCACGACGATCTGCCCGAGCAGGCCTTCTATATGGTCGGTACCATCGAGGATGCGCGGGAAAAAGCCAAGAAGATGGGCGTAATCTAGAGCCACCGAACAGGAACGGACATGGAAACCGACAAGATCAAGCTTGAGGTGGTGACACCGTACCGTCAGGTGGTGGACGAGGTGGTGGACGAGGTTATCGCCCCCGGCGAAGAAGGCCAGTTCGGCATCCTTCCCGGACATACCCCGTTTCTCGCCAAGGTACGGATCGGCGACCTGATCTACCGCAAGGGTAACCAGATGTTCCACGTGGCCGTGACCAACGGCTATTCCGAGGTCGGGTATCATCACGTCATCGCCATGCTCGATGCCGCTGAACTACCCCAGGAGATCGATGTCGAACGTGCCGAGCGCGCCCTGAAGCGGGCCGAGGAGCGGCTGACGGCACTGTCGCCGGAGGACAAGGCATTCTTCGAGGAGCGTACCGCTCTCGAACGGGCGCTCAACCGGATATATATCGCCAGGATTCGGTAGTAACCTGCGGTTGCCGGCAGGGGGAAGATTGCACCGGTAAAACGCCATTAAAGAGCGGGGTTTGATGCCCCGCTCTTTTCATTCCGCCGAGGCCGCGGCCCCGGGGAATGATGAGGTGAAACTGGGATGAACGGGAGCATCGGTGCGGCCGCACGCCCCGCGGGCAGGGCGAAACGGGGTGACTTTTCGCGCCCGTTTCCTGGGTGCGACCGGGCTGTCGGGTGAAGCGGCAGCGGGAGGAAACGTGATGGATGACGTCGCGGCAATTGTTCTGGCGGCCGGCCGGGGGACGCGAATGAAATCGGACCGGGCCAAGGTCATGCACCCGGTGCTGGGGCAGCCGATGCTGGCCTGGCCGCTGGCCATGCTGGAAGATGTGGGGGTATCCCGCCTGGTGGTGGTGATCGGCAGCGGCCGCGAGGAGGTCATGGAGCGTTTCGCCGCCGTGCCGGGTATCGCCTTCGCCTGGCAGCGGGAGCAGCGCGGTACCGGTGATGCCGCCGCCGCAGGGATGGCGGAACTGGGTGATTTTCACGGCACGGCGCTGATCGTCTGCGGTGACGTGCCGCTGCTTACCGCCGGTACCGTCGCGGAACTGGTCGCGGTGCACCGCCGGCGGGAAGCGGCGGTGAGCGTGCTGACGGCGGTGTTCGCCGATCCCGGCGCCTACGGCCGGGTGATCGTCGGGGCCGACGGAGGGGTCGAGCGCATCATCGAGGCGCGGGATGCGGCCCCGGCGGAACTGGAGGAGCGGCGGATCAATTCGGGCACCTACTGCGTTGATGCGGATTTCCTCCGCGGTGCCCTTGCGCGGCTCGATTGCAACAACGCCCAAGGGGAATACTATCTTACCGACATCGTCGGTATCGCCCGGGGTAATGGGCTGCCGGTCGCCTGGCTCGATGTCGCCGACAACGACGACATAAAGGGAATCAACAACCGCGTCCAGCTTGGTGAAGCCGAAGCGGTCATGGCGGCGCGCGTCCGCCGGCGGCACCAGCATGCCGGGGTGACCATTGGCGCGCCGGGGGAATCGGTGACCATCGAAGCGGGGGCGGAGATCGGGACGGATACGGTGATCGAAAAGGGGGCAACGATTGCCGGTGATTCGGTCATCGGGTCCGGTGTCCACATCGGCCAGGGCGCGATCATCCGCGACAGCCGGCTGGGCGACGGAGTGAAGGTGCGGCCCTATTCGGTCATCGAGGACAGCATCGTCGAGGATGGGGTCGTCATCGGTCCCTTCGCCCGTCTGCGCACTGGCACGGTACTGCGCGCCGGTGCCCGGGTGGGCAACTTTGTTGAGACCAAGAAAGCGGAGCTGGGCCCCGGCAGCAAGGCGAACCATCTGTCCTATATCGGCGACGCCGAGATCGGGGCGGGAGTCAACATTGGCGCCGGCACCATTACCTGCAACTACGATGGCTTCGCCAAGTACCGGACCGTGATCGAGGACGGGGTGTTCATCGGCAGTGACACCCAGCTGGTGGCGCCGGTGCGGGTCGGGCGGGATGCCCTCGTGGGTGCCGGCAGCACCATCACCCGGGATGTGCCGGAGAACGCCGTGGCCGCCAGCCGCAGCCGCCAGACGGTGGTGGACGGGCGCGGTATGGCCAGCCGCCGGGAACGGCGAAAGGACGGATGACATGTGCGGGATCGTCGGGTATATCGGTCCCCGGGACGGGGTGCCGGTGGTCATGGAGGGGCTGCAGAAGCTTGAGTACCGCGGCTACGATTCAGCCGGTATCGCCGCCTTCGCGGACGGTGCACTGAAGTTGTGCCGCAGCGTCGGCAAGCTGCGGGAACTGGAGCAGCGGTTGCGCGCTAACGCCCTCAGCGGTTCGCCGGTAATCGGCCATACCCGCTGGGCGACCCATGGCCGGCCGTCGGAGGCCAATGCCCATCCCCACCTGTACCGTGGCGTGGTGGTGGTCCACAATGGTATTGTCGAGAACTACGTCGCCCTGCGTGAGGAGCTTGCCGCCCGGGGGCACGAGTTTTCCTCCGAGACCGACACCGAGATTATCAGCCATCTCATCGCCTGCGAACTGGATGCCGGGCATGATTTTCCCGCCGCCGTGCGCCGGGCGCTGGCCCGGGTGCGCGGTGCCTATGCCCTGGCGATTCTGCACGAGAAACATCCGGGGATGATGATCGCCGCCCGCCAGGCCAGCCCGTTGGTGGTCGCCTTCGGCGAAGCCCCGGGCGAGTATTTTGTTGCCTCCGATATCCCCGCGCTGCTGGCCTGGTCGCGGGACGTGGTGTTTCTCGATGACGGTGAAATGGTGGTCTGTGACGCCGCTGGCTGCCGGATCCTGGCGGTGGCCGACGGCAGCGAACTGGTCCGGGAGCACCAGCGCATCACCTGGGATCCGATCATGGCCCGGAAGGGCGGCTACCGGCATTTCATGCTCAAGGAGATCCACGAACAGCCGCTGGCGGTGGGCAATACCCTGCTGGGACGGATTGCCGAGGACCGCCGGCGGGTGGACCTGCGGGAAACCGGTTTCACCGCCGCCGACTGGCGGCGTTTCGAACGAGTGGTGATCATCGCCTGCGGCACCTCCTGGCACGCCGGTCTGGTGGGCAAGTTCTGGCTCGAGGGGCTGGCGCGGGTTCCTACCGAGGTGGACATCGCCTCCGAGTTCCGTTACCGGGATCCCCTGGTGGACGAGCGGACCCTGCTTATCGGTATCTCCCAGTCGGGGGAGACCGCCGACACCCTTGCCGCCCTCAAGGAGGGGAAGCAGAAAGGTGCCGCGGTGCTGGCTATCTGCAACGTTATGGGTTCGACCCTGACGCGGATGGCCGACGGGGTACTCTACACCCACGCCGGGCCGGAGATCGGCGTCGCCTCGACCAAGGCGTTCACTACCCAGCTGGTCTGTCTGATGCTCATCGCGGTGGCGATGGGGGCGGCCCGGGGCGGGCTGGAAGAAGAGCGGCAGGCGGACCTGGTGGACGGCCTGCTGCGGTTGCCGGTGCTGCTGGAGCGGGCGCTGGAACAGGCGCCGACGGTGGAGGAGATCGCCCGCCGTTTCCATCACGCGACCGATTATCTTTATCTCGCCCGCGGGGAGAACTATCCCATCGCCCTCGAGGGGGCTTTGAAGCTCAAGGAAATATCCTACATTCATGCCGAGGGGTATCCCGCCGGCGAGATGAAACACGGGCCCATCGCCCTGATCGACGAGAACCTGCCGGTGGTGGTTCTGCTGCCCCACGACCGGCACTACGAAAAGGTTTTGAGCAACCTGCAGGAGGTGGTCGCCCGGGATGGCCAGGTGATCGCCTTTACCGCCGCCGGCGACGTGCGGGCGGCGGCGGGTTGCGCCGACGTGATCTACCTCGAAGAAGCCGGCGAACTGCTCAATCCCCTGGTGTACGCCCTGCCGCTGCAGCTCTTGGCCTACTACACCGCCGTTCTCAAGGGTACCGATGTCGATCAGCCGCGTAACCTGGCAAAGAGCGTGACGGTGGAGTGACGCCGGCATGACGTTTCCCCGACCGCTGCGTCATCTTCGCCGCTGGATCGTCTGGTTGAAGGGCCGGGTGTCGCTGCCGGAGAACTATTTTTTCCTTTTCATCGCCGTACTGGTGGGACTGCTCAGCGGCCTTGGTAACCTCGGGCTCCGGAAGTCCATCGAGTTTGTCCATGAATATGTTTTCATGGGCGGCTATGACCTGCTGGAGATCGGCCGGGGCGGCTGGCGCCGGCTGCTGCTGCCCCTGCTGCCAATGCTCGGCGGCGCCCTCATCGTCCCCCTGGAGTCGCTCTTCCCCGGCCGGGTGTCGGGCTACGGCATGCCCGGGGTGCTGAAGACCATCAACCTCGGCGGCGGGGTGCTGGAAAAGCGCAATATCATCCTCAAGATGGTGGCGCCGGCGATTACCATCGGTACCGGCGGTTCGGCCGGGCAGGAGGGGCCCATCGTCGCCATCGGCGGCACCATCGGCTCCGCCGTCGGGCAGATGTTCCAACTCGGTGCCGGCCGCCTCCGGCTGCTTATTGCCTGCGGTGCCGCCGGCGGGATTGCCGCGACCTTCAACGCTCCCATCGCCGGGGTGTTCTTTGCGCTCGAGATCATCATGATGGGCGACATGGACCTGGCGGTCTTCGCGCCGGTGGTGATCTCGTCGGCGACATCGGTGGTTTTCACCCGCATTGTCTTTGGTGAGGATGCCTTCTTCGCGGTGCCGGTTTTTTCCCTTTGCAACCACTGGGAGTTGGTGATCTACATCATCATGGGGGTGGTGATCGGCTTCCTGGCAGCCTTTTTCATCCGCTTTTTCTATTGGGTGCAGGACGGATTTCAGGCTCTGCGGCTGCCATTCTGGTGCAAACCGATCCTCGGCGGCCTGGTGGTAGGCCTGCTGGGTATGGTGTATCCCCAGGTTATGGGCAACGTGTACCATTTCATGGGGCGGGTATTCCGCGAGCCGCTGGTCTGGCACGTGGTGCTGCCGCTGATCTTCGTCAAGATGCTGGCCACCGCGGTGACCCTGGGATCCGGCGGCTCCGGCGGACTGTTCGCCCCGATCCTCTTCATCGGTACGATGATCGGCGAGACCTGCGGCTTCTTCGGTAATCTGTTGGTGCCCGGTATCGTCGGCAGCTATGACGGCTATGCCGTCGTCGGCATGGGCGCCTTCCTGTCGGCGGTCACCCACGCGCCGATGACCGCGATCTTCCTGGCCTATGAACTGACGAGTGAGTACCGGGTCATCCTGCCGGCGATGTTCGCCACCGTAATCGGCACTCTCATTGCCCGCAGCATCGAGCGCGAGGGAATCGATACCTACGGTCTCGCCCGTCAGGGGATTCACCTTGAAGGCGGCCGCGAGGTCAACATCATGCGCGCCATTCGGGTGGGCGACGTGATGAAGACCGGCCCCATCGAAACCATTCCCGAGGACATGAAATTGAAAACCATCCTCCAGTTCCTGCCCCGGTCCCGCAACACCACCTTCCCGGTGGTTGACGATGCCGGCCTGCTGGCGGGGATCCTCAGCATCCAGGACGTCCGCGAGCTGGTGTACGAGGAGGGGCTGAAGGAACTGGTGGTGGCCAAGGAACTGGCCACCACCCAGGTGGTGACGGTCACCGCCGCCGACAACCTCGAGCGGGCGATGAAGAAGATCGGCAGCCGCAACATCGACTACCTGCCGGTGGTTGAGGCCGGTGAACCGCGGCGGATCATCGGCATGCTCTCCCGGCGCGACATTATCGCCGCCTATAACCGGTCGCTGCTTGACCGGGAACTGCAGGAAAAGACCGCGAGCGGTACATGACTTCCTCGACCATCCCCCCCTGGGCCGCCCTCGACATCCCGACTGAGACGCCGACCATCCCGGCACCGCCGGTCGCGGCGGATATCCTTGCCGGCCTCAATCCCGGCCAGCGCCAGGCGGTGACCTGCACCGCCGGCCCCCTGCTGGTGCTGGCCGGTGCCGGCAGCGGCAAGACGCGGATGATCGTCAACCGCATCGCCTGGCTCATCCGCGAAGCGGGGGCGGCACCCGAAGAGATCTTTGCCGTGACCTTCACCAACAAGGCCGCGGGCGAGATGCGTGAGCGGGTTGCGGGCATGATCGGCATGGCCGCGTCCCGTCTGTGGATCGGTACGTTCCATGCCACCTGTGCCCGGCTTCTGCGTCGCCACGGCAGTCTGCTGGGCTACAGCGAGCGGTTCATCATCTACGACGACAAGGACCAGATCAGTCTGCTCAAGGAGATCCTGCGGGAGATGAATATCGCCGATGCCGTGCTGCGGGCCGAAACCGTGCGCGCGGTCATCGACGACGCCAAAAACAAGGGGCGGGACTCCCGGCGCTTCGCCGACCGGGCGGCAACCTTCCAGGATAAACAGCTGGCGACGATCTACCAGCTCTACCAGGAGCGCCTGCTGGCCTGTGACGCGATGGATTTCGGCGATCTGCTGCTGCAGACGGTACGTCTGTTCACCGATCACCCCGAGGTACTGGAAGACTGCCGGCGGCGGTTCCGGTATATCCTTGTGGACGAGTACCAGGATACCAACGAGGTCCAGTATCGTCTGCTTGCCCTGCTCGCGTCGGAGCACCGCAACCTCTGTGTGGTGGGGGATGACGACCAGTCGATCTACAGCTGGCGCGGCGCCCGGTTGAAGAACATCCTCGATTTTGAAGAGGACTACCCCGAAGCCACGGTCATCCGCCTGGAGGAGAACTATCGTTCGACGCAGAAGATCCTTGCCGCCGCCAACCGGGTGATCGCCCAGAACCGCGAGCGCAAGGGCAAGGATTTGTGGACCCGTAACCCGGAGGGGGAACTTTTGGGCTTTCATATCGCCGCCGACGAATATGACGAGGCCCGCTTTCTGGTCCGGCAAATCCGCGAGTCCGGGCGTGATTACGCGGATGTCGCGGTATTTTACCGCACCAACGCCCAGTCCCGGGTGCTGGAGGAGGTTATCGGCCAGGCGGGGATTCCCTACACCATTGTGGGCGGTTTTCGTTTCTATGATCGGGCCGAGATCAAGGATCTGCTGGCCTATCTCAAGGTAATCAACAACCCCCGGGATGCCGTCAGTCTGCAACGGATTATCAACACCCCGCCCCGGGGGGTGGGCAAAAAATCCGTCGAGGCAGTTCGGCAGTGGCAGTCCGGCGAGGAAACGGGGTTCCTGGATGCGGCTCGGGAATGGGCCGTATCCGCCGTGGGCGGCGGTACCGCGGCGGCCCGGCGCGCCGTCGGCGAACTGGCCACCCTGCTCGACGACCTCCACGCCCGCCGGGATAATCTGCTTCCCAGTGAGATCCTCAAACAGGTGATTGCCGCCACCGGCTATGTCGACTGGCTGCTCGAGGGAAGTGAGAGTCGGCATCAGGGGGAGAGCAAAAAGGAGAATGTCGAGGAACTGATCAATGCCCTGGCGACCTGGGAGCAGGGCGCCGATGCGCCTGATCTCGGCGCCTGGCTGGAGGATATCGCCCTGGTCAGCGCTCCCGACCGCCGGGATGATGACCACCTCGCGCGGGTGACGCTGATGACCCTGCACAGCGCCAAGGGGTTGGAATTTCCCCTGGTCTTCATGGTCGGCATGGAGGAGGGGCTGTTTCCTAACCGCAACTGCCTCCATCGCGACGCCGATCTCGAGGAGGAACGGCGGTTGTGCTATGTCGGCATGACCCGGGCGCGGGAGAAGCTCTACCTGGTGGCCTGTCGCAGCCGCCGGTTCCAGGGCGCACGGCTCGACAACAAGCCTTCCCGCTTTCTCTTCGACATTCCCCGGGAGCTGATCGAGGTCGAGACCGGCGGGTCGGCCGGCCCCCCGCCGTACCGACGGCGGTTTGCCGGCGGCGGGTCGGCGGCGGCTTCCGCCGGCGCGGCGGCAAAGGTTCGTCAGTCGGCACCTTCCACCGCGGAGACGACCGCCGCTTCGGTTCCGGCCGCCGGTCGGGGAGCGTATCCCGTCGGCAGCAAGGTGGAACACGGCGTCTTCGGTCCCGGGGTCGTGGCCGCCGTCGAGGGTGCGGGCGATGACACCAAACTGGTGGTCATCTTCCGCGACCGGGGCCGCAAGAAGATCTCCCTGCGCTATGCCAGGCTTACCCGTTGCTAGGATTCCTGCCGTGTCTGCCGCCCGGATAGCCGGGGGGTCCGGGCGGTGCCATCGGACTTGACTTTTACCATGTGCTGATGTAGCATGTCAAGCTTCCTTATCATGGGCTTATTGCGCCGGATGGATCATGTTCGATTCCCTTGCCGATAAACTGGAATACAGCTTCAAGAAGCTGCGCGGCCACGGGCGGTTGACCGAGGATAATATCAAGGAGGCCCTGCGCGAGGTGCGCATGGTACTCCTCGAAGCGGACGTCAACTTCCTGGTGGTCAAGCAGTTCGTCAAGGCGATCAACGAGCGCGCCATGGGCCGGGAGGTGCTCCAGAGCCTGACCCCCGCGCAGCAGTTCGTCAAGGTGGTCTACGAGGAGCTGGTGGGCCTCATGGGCGGTACCGCTGCCGATCTGCAACTTGACGGGGCGCCACCGGCGGTGCTGCTGATGGTCGGTCTCCAGGGCTCGGGGAAGACCACCACCAGCGGTAAGCTGGCCCTGCATCTGAAGAAGCTACGTCGTTCGGTACTCCTGGTGCCTGCCGACGTCTACCGGCCGGCAGCCATCGAACAGCTCGAAAGCCTCGGTCGGCAGATCGACGTGCCGGTGTTTCCATCGTCTCCGGGCCGCGACCCGGTGGATATCAGCCGCGAGGCGGTGGCGGCGGCGAAGGCCGCCGGCCACGACGTGGTGATTATCGATACCGCCGGCCGGCTGCATATTGACACCGAGCTGATGGGTGAACTGGAGCGCATCAGGGAGGCGGTGTCCCCGCGGGAGATCCTCCTGGTGGCTGATGCCATGACCGGCCAGGAAGCGGTGACCATCGCCAAGTCGTTCAACGACATCCTGGATATCTCCGGCGTCGTGTTGACCAAGCTTGACGGTGATGCCCGGGGCGGCGCCGCCCTGTCCATCAAGGCGGTTACCGGCAAGCCGATCAAGTTTGCCGGCGAGGGCGAAAAGCTCAACGCCCTGGAGCCGTTTCACCCGGACCGCATGGCCTCCCGCATCCTCGGCATGGGGGACGTCCTGACCCTGGTGGAGCGCGCCCAGGGGGTGGTGGATCAGCAGCAGGCCGAGGAGATGGCCCGCAAGCTGAAGCGCAACGAATACTCCTTCGAGGATTTTCGCAAGCAAATCCGCCAGATCAAGAAGATGGGTTCGGTCGGCGGGCTTTTGAAGATGATCCCCGGCATGGGGAAGATCAAGGAACTGACCGAGAACGAGGAGTACGATCACGAACTCAAGCGCATCGAGGCGATCATCAACTCGATGACCATGCAGGAGCGGCTCGATTACCGGCTGATCAACGGCAGCCGCCGGAAGCGGATTGCCACCGGCAGCGGCACCTCGGTCCAGGATGTCAACCGGCTCGTGAAACAGTTTTTGGAAATGAAAAAGATGTTCAAGCAATTTAATAAGATGGGACCGCGCGGCCTGAAGCGCCTGATGCGCTAGGCGGGCGGTTCGCGTACCGGAGTGGAGAATTATTGACATGGCTGTAAAGATCAGACTGACCCGGATGGGGGCCAAGAAGAAGCCGTTTTACCGCATTGTGGCGGCCGATTCCGAGGCGCCGCGTGATGGCCGGTTCATCGAGGTGCTGGGCACCTACGATCCCCGCAAGGAGCCGCTGGAAGTGACCATGCGGGAAGAGAAGATCCGCTACTGGCTGGACCGGGGAGCGACCCCGACCCCGGTGGTGGCGCAGCTCATCAAGCGTGCCGCTGCTGCCGGAGCCGCGGACTGAACCGCGGAATCTCCGGGGCCGTGTCCAGGGTCGCGGGGCTGAAACCCGCCCGGCGGCGAAGCGGGGAACATCGGCTGGAGCCGGGCGGATTGCGTCGGGAGGAAGGGCATGCTGAAGGATCTGATCGAATATCTGGCCAAGGCGCTGGTGGACAATCCCGAGGAGGTCAGGGTGGCCGAGGTCGAGGGCGACAAGGCTACCGTCCTTGAGCTTTCCGTGGCTAAAAGCGATCTCGGCAAGGTGATCGGCCGCCAGGGCAAAACCGCCCGGGCGCTGCGCACGGTGCTGGCGGCGGCATCCGCCAAGCTCGGCAGGAAAACCATCCTGGAAATTGTCGAGTAATGTCCGCCACCTGGCAGGTGCTGGGGCGGGTGGTCAGGGCTCATGGCCTGTGCGGGAGCGTCAGGGTGGTCGTCTACGGTGAGACGCCTGCCAGCCTGGAACTGCCCGGCGTCAATCTGCGGCTGCCCGGCGGCCGTCTGGTGCCGGTCGAGTTCACCGAACGGCGACCGGTACGGGGTGGTTTTCTTTACGATCTGCACGGCTACCGCGGTCTCGATGCCGTTGCGCCGCTGATCCCGGCGGAGATTGTCATCCGGCAGGAGGATCTGCCGCCGCCGGAGGAAGACGAATACTATCATTTCCAGTTACTGGGGTTGGCGGTCGAGGACTTCGACGGGACGCCGCGCGGCACCCTGGCGGAGATCATTACCACCGTGGCCCACGACGTATATGTGGTCCGTGGTGCCGGCGGCGAACTGCTGATTCCCGCGGCGGCACCGTTCATTGTCAGGATCGACACCGATTGCGGGCGGATGGTAGTCGACAGCCGGTCGCTCCGGGAGGCCGGAGGGGAAGACGAAAGGGGGGACGATGCGGGTTGATGTGATCACCATCTTTCCCGCGATGTTCGCATCCCCTTTTGCCGAGAGCATCATTCGCCGCGCCCGTGACCGGGGGGTGCTGGACCTGCGGCTCCACGATTTGCGGGATTACTGTACCGACCGCCACCGGGTGGTGGACGACTACCCCTACGGCGGTGGTGCCGGCATGGTGATGCGGCCGGAACCGGCCTGGCGGGCGATTCATGCGGCAAGGGACGGAGCGCGGCGGGGTGCGGTGTTGCTGACCACGCCTCAGGGCGAGCGTTTCACCCAGAAAATGGCCCGGGAGCTGGCGGCCTGCGAGCAGCTCGTCTTCTTCTGCGGTCACTACGAGGGGGTGGACGAACGCGTCCGGGCCCTCGTCGACCGCGAGGTAAGCATTGGTGACTATGTGTTGACCGGCGGGGAGCTGCCGGCGATGGTGATTGTCGACGCGGTGGTCCGGCTGCTGCCCGGGGTTCTCGGTTCGGCGGATTCCCTTGCCGAAGAGAGTTTCGGGCCGTTGCTGGAGTATCCGCACTTCACCCGGCCCGCGGAGTTCGAGGGAATGGCGGTGCCCGATGTTCTGCTGTCCGGGCATCACCGGAAGATCGCTGAATGGCGCCGGTGCCAGGCTCTGCGGCGGACCTTGCGGCGGCGTCCCGACCTGCTCGCGCAGGCGGAGCTGACGGCAGCGGAACGCGACCTTGTGGAACGCTGGCGGACGGGGGCGGATGAAGCCGATTGAGCGCATCCGGCCGGTGCTGGTGCATTGCCCGGTGGTCGATCGTGAGGGGCAGGAGATCGTCGCCGCGGTGACCAACTTGGATATCCATGATCTGGCACGCATCGCCTGCACCTACGGTACCGGGGAGGTATGGCTCGTGACTCCGGTGCCGGCTCAGCAGCGGCTGGTGCGGGAGATTATCTCTCACTGGACCGCCGGCTTCGGTGCCGAATACAATCCCGACCGTGCCCGGGCCCTCGCCCGAGTGCGTTGCGCTGCCGGACTCGACGATGTGCGGGCCGCGGTGGCGCAGGAGACCGGCGGACGGGTGTGGATCGCGGTTACCACCGCCCGCCGGCGGCCGGGTGCCTGTAGCCTGGCGGCATTTGCGGCGCGGCTGGCGGCTGATGGGGGGCACTGGCTGCTGCTTTTCGGTACCGCCTGGGGGCTCGCGCCCCGGCTGCTGGGGACTGCGGACGCGGTGCTGGAACCACTGGCCGCCGGCAGCGGCTACAATCATCTGCCGGTGCGGGCGGCGGCGGCGATTGTCATCGACCGGCTGGCGGCCGGGTGATCCCACCGCCGGGACGCTGTTCCTGCCGGGCCGGGGGGCGGGTTTTCGCCGTTGACGCCACCGCACCTGGCGCCGGAATGGGGTGACCTGCGATGATATCGCAACCGGCACCATTCGCAGGGCTTCGTTGACCGGGGAATGATGGCGGGCGGAACCCCGTGCGGCGGCGATCCGGGGGAGGTGTCTGTCGACGGGCGCGGTGCGGCGGCAGCCGAAGAGGATGGAGTGGTTACGAAGCCATCAATTTTGACCATGTTTCTGATAAGGAGCATAACACCATGAATCAGCTGCAGCAGATTGAGCAGGATTTCCTGCGCATGGACATCCCTCCCTTCAAGGCGGGGGATACGGTGAAGGTACATGTGAAGATCCGCGAAGGGGAGAAGGAGCGCGTCCAGGTGTTCCAGGGCTTCGTACTCCGGCGCCAGGGCGAGATGCATCGCGAGACCTTCACCGTCCGCAAGGTGTCCGGTGGCATCGGGGTGGAGCGGACCTTTCCGCTGCACGCGCCGATGCTCGATAAGATCGAACTGGTGGCCAAGGGCCGGGTACGGCGCGCCAAGCTCTACTACATGCGCGAACTGAGGGGCAAGGCCGCCCGCATCAAGACCATTCGCTGATCCCGCCGACCGGGAAAGACGACGGCGGCGGGTGAACCGGTATGGAGCAGCAGGCATCGACGGCCCTGCAGGATTGTCTCCACCGGCTTGGCTGCCGGGTGGTCGCGGGCGTCGACGAGGCGGGACGCGGCCCCCTGGCCGGGCCGGTGGTGGCCGCTGCCGTGACGGTGCGTCCGGGGACCGGCATTGCCGGGGTGATGGATTCAAAGGCTCTTTCCTCCCGGCGGAGGGAGGAGCTTTTCTGTTCCATTGTCCGCCGGGCGGCCGCCTGGGGGGTCGGGGTGGTGACCGCGGCGGAGATCGACGCCACCGACATCCTTCGAGCCACCCTGACGGCGATGGAGAAGGCCCTGGTTGGCATGCGCCTCACGCCTGACCTGGTGGTGGTCGACGGCATCACGCGGTTGCCGCTGGCCCTGCCGCAGTATCCACTGAAAAAGGGGGATGCGCGCAGCCAGGTGGTGGCGGCGGCCTCCATCATTGCCAAGGTGGTGCGTGATCGGCTGATGTGCTATTATCATTGCCGCTATCCGGCCTACGGTTTCGACCGGCACAAGGGCTACGGTACGAAGCGGCACGCCGCCGCCATCGCCGCCCACGGCTGCAGCCCCATTCATCGCCGAAGCTTCAGGTTGCGGGGTGTTTCATGACCGGGCATCGGGACCGCGGGGCGGCGGATGCCGCCACCGCCGGCGACCGGCGGGCGGTGGGCGCTTGGGGGGAGGAACTGGCCGCCGGTTATCTCGAGGAGCGCGGCCTGACCGTCATCAACCGCAATTTCCGTTGTCCGGCCGGCGAGATCGATATTATTGCCCGTGACGGCGATTGCCTGGTATTTTGCGAGGTGAAGACCCGTCGCGGGCAGCGTTGCGGGTCGCCGCTGGAGTCGGTGCATGCCGCCAAACAGCGCCGTCTTATCCGGCTGGCGTCGTGGTATATCGCCGCCGAATCATGGACCGGGGCGGTGCGGTTCGATGTCGTGGGGGTGAGTCTTTCCGGTCCGGAGCGGGCCCGGGTGGAGTGGCTTCCCGATGCCTTTGCCGTCGGTTGACCGGTCCGCAATGAGCGCTGTCGGGGGCTGAAGAGCGCCCGATACGGTACTCGACGCCGCGATGCGTATCGCGGCGCGGCGGTGTTTTCCTGTCCGGGCAAAGGTGGCGCTCGGTGTGGTGGCGGTCGGTGCCGGCGTGGTGGTGCTTCATGTGGGGGCAATCTGTGCCGGCATGGCGGCACCGACATTGCCGATGGTATTGTGCCGGCGGCGATTAGCGCCAGTCGCGATGGTGATGGTACCGTAACCACTGCCGGAAAACGGCACACCGGGATGGCTCGGTAGCCGCACCGGATTCGCGGCGCGCAGTACCTGAGGAGTGCGGCCTCACCGTCCATCGTGGTGATTCAGGTGAGGCACAAAAAAGGAAGATCGGGTTGTTACGAAGCCATCAGCTATCGTTGCGGAGGGTATCCGATATGACCGTTTCAGAGGCGGATGAGTTGTTGGCCGGCCGGGAAAGCGACGAATGTGAGCCCTCGATGTTCGATCAGGCGGCATTTCTGGAGCTGAAGGCCGGGGTTGACGGAGAACTTGAGGCGGTGGCCGATGAACTGCGGCATTCCTACGTCATGCTCTCCCACGGTCTCGAGAAGCTCCAGGCGGAGAAGGCGGCGGCCCTCGAGGATGGCGACGAGATGTGCTATCAGGCGGCCGAGATCAAGATCAGCCTGGTGCTCGGACGGTTGCGGGAACTGGAGGCGATGCGGCTGAGTTGAATCTCGGGTGGCCGGATGTTCATGTTCCATATCCGGACGCAAGGGGGCAACCTGGATAGAGGTCGGTACGCAGATGCCCGCGGCCTCATATCCGGACATAAGGGGGGCACTGGGCTGATATTCGCAGTGCGCAGCGGGGGTGGCACCCTGGGCGCAGCGGGCGGCACGCTGAGGGTTGGTGTCGGAACCGATGGTGCGGGTCTGAGCCGGGTAGGCGTACTCGACGGGGCGGGAAAGGGAAGCGTGAAAGAGATCGCCAAATTTCTTTTCGAGGTCGGGATGCTGAAGCGCACCCCGCGCAGCGGGTTGCAGTTTCTCGGCTCGGGGAACGAGTCGGTGGCCGAGCATATCTGCCGGACCGCCTACATCGGTTATGTCCTCGGGGCCACGGTTGACGGGGCCGATACCGACCGGCTGGTGAAGATGTGTTTGTTCCACGATCTGGTGGAAGCGCGCACCGGTGACTTGAATTACGTCAACAAGAAATACGTTATTGCCGACGAGGATCGCGCGCTGGATGATGCCTGCCGCCATCTTCCTTTTGGCGACGAGATGCGGTCGCTGTTTCGGGAGTTCAATGCCGGCCGGACGCTGGAAGCGCGACTGGCGCGCGATGCCGACCAGCTTGAGCTGTTGCTCCTGCTGCGGGAATGCCAGGATCTGGGCAACCGCTATTCCGCCGACTGGATTCCCATCGCCATCAAGCGGCTCACCACCGATGCCGGCATCGAGCTGGCCCATGCCATCCTCGGTACCGACTGGAACTCGTGGTGGTTCGAAGCGGACGAGGAATCGTGGTGGATCAACGGTGGCAACGGGGGCGGCGCCGGGGGAGAGCCGCCGGACTGACGCCGTCTTTGCCGCCCGTCGCCGGCCTGCCGCTGTCGCCCTCGCCGCCCGTCCGGAGCTGATACGGTGGTTACGTAGGCATCATTTCTTGGGTTGTAGAGGAGCTTCCGCATGAAAGCGTCGGCAGGAACAAGGGAGACCTGGGGGTCCAGCCTCGGGTTCATCCTCGCGGCCGCCGGATCCGCCGTCGGCCTGGGGAACATCTGGAAGTTTCCCTATATTACCGGTCTCAACGGCGGCGGCGCCTTTGTCCTCGTCTATCTGCTGTGCATCACCATCATCGGCCTGCCGGTGATGCTCTGCGAGTTGACCCTCGGCCGCCACACCCGGCGCAACCCGGTTGGTGCCTTCAAGGCCCTGTCGCCGCCGTCCTCGACCCTGGCGCAACTGATCGGGGCAATCCTGGTGTTTGCCGGGTTTATCCTTTTGTGTCTCAGCACCTGGGGCTGGGCGGTGACGATGCTGCTCCTCGGCGCGGCAATCTTCCGCTACAGCTGGATTGTCGTCGGCGCCATGGGGGTGGTGGCTGGTTTCACCATCCTGTCGTTCTACAGCGTCGTTGCCGGCTGGACCATCGGCTATATCTGGAAGGCGGTCGCCGGCCAGCTGGGTTTCACCACCGTCGCCGCCGCCGCTTCCCATTTCGTCGGTTTCATCACCCATCCGGGATGGGCCATCGGCTGCCACCTGGTTTTCATGCTCCTGTGCATGGTGATCGTTGTCCGTGGGGTGCAGGCGGGGATCGAACGTTGGTCGAAGATCCTCATGCCGGTGTTGTTCATCCTCCTGGTGGTGCTCATTATCCGCGGTTTGACCCTGCCCGGGGCCATGGCCGGGGTGCGGTTCTTCCTCAGTCCCGATTTTTCCAAAATCAACGCCGATTGCATCCTGCAGGCTCTGGGGCACGCCTTCTTCACCCTCAGCCTCGGTATGGGGGCGATTATTACCTACGGCAGCTACGTGGATAAAAAACAGAATATCTTTCTTGCTACCCTGTCCATCGCCGGTCTTGACACCCTTATTGCCCTGATGGCCGGCCTGGCCATCTTTCCGGCGGTGTTCGCCCAGGGGTTCGAGCCCGGTGCCGGCCCCGGGCTGGTATTCCAGGTGCTGCCCACGGTGTTCAACCAGATTCCGCTGGGGGCCCTGTGGGCGACGCTGTTCTTCCTGTTGCTGATGGTCGCCGCCCTGACCTCGGGCATCAGTCTGCTGGAGGTGGTGACCGCCTATTTCGTCGACGAGCGCGGCTGGAGCCGGAGCCGGGCGACGATCGTTTTTGGTGCCGTAATCTTCTTTCTCGGCTGCTTCAGTGCCGTGAGCGTTACCGGCTGGGAGCGGATCGAGTGGCTGCACCGTATCATCCTGGCCGTGTTCGGCACCGCCAGGGGGTCGTTCTTCGATGTTATGGACAACCTGTCGTCCAACTGGCTGCTGCCGCTGGGCGGATTGTTCATCTCCTTGTTTGTCGGCTGGGTCTGGGGGCCGGCGAAGGCGGTGGCGGAGATCCGCCATGGTTCGCACAATTTTGCCGACGTCCATCTTATCAGCCTGTTGGCCGGCCTGAAGGATGATCCGTCCCACAACTCCGATGTCCATGTCCTCACCCTGGCGTCGATCTGGGGCTTCTTCATCCGTTTCCTCAGCCCGGTGGCGGTGCTGGTCGCTTTTCTGTACACCATTGGCTGGCTTCAATTCTGATGCCTCGCCGGTGTTCCACCAACGGTGAAGACGGGAAAACCCATGCATGACATGAACGTGAAGGAAACGAAGATTGACTGGCGGGCGGTAACGGTGCTGCCCGCGGGTGCCGCCGGTCTGCGGGTGTATATCACCGCGCCGGAGCGCCGGTTTCACGCTGCCGGCGGCCGGGATGAAATGCGGTTGGCGGCGGCGGGCGATCGGCAGCTGGAAAAGCCGGTCTCCTGGCTCGATGATGATCTTGGTGCCGGGGCGTGTGTGATGCCGTTGGCCGCTTGGCCGCGGCTCAATGTCTGGGAGGCGGTGAAAACCGCCGCCGCCTGGGCCGCCGATCTCGCCGTTGAGCTGAAACTGGCGGAGATCTGGTTCGTCATGGACGGGCCGGACGCCGGTGGCTTCGAAAAAAAGGTGCTGGAAGGGGTGCTGCTGGGCCGCTACCGCTACCGCGACTTCAAACGGCCGGACAACGGCGGCGCGCCGCCGGCGGAACTGCGGGTCGGTATGGTCACCGGCAGCGGCCGGGAAGCGGCCGCAACAGCTGTTCTGGCGCGGACGGAAACCATCTGCCGGGCGGTGAACCGGGTGCGCACCCTGGTGAACCATCCGGCCAACGTGCTGGGGCCGGAGGATCTGGCCGGACACTGTGTCGCCCTGGCGGGGGAATGCGGTCTCGCGGTGGAGGTATGGGACGAGAACCGGCTGGCGGCGGACGGCTATGCCGGCCTGCCGGCGGTGGGCCGCGGCAGCGAGCGGCCGCCACGGATGGTGGAACTTTCGTTTCGGCCCCATGGCGATGCCCGGGCGCACGTCGCCCTGGTGGGCAAGGGGATTACCTTCGATTCCGGCGGTCTGTCCCTCAAGCCCCCGGCGGGGATGGAGGAGATGAAACGCGACATGGCCGGGGCGGCGGCGGTCATCGGCGCCATGGAGATCATTGCCCGTCTCAAGCCGCAGGTGGCGGTGACCGGCATCGTCGTCTTGGCGGAGAACATGCCCGACGCTGCCGCCCAGCGGCCGGGGGACATCATCACCATGCGCAACGGTACCACCGTCGAGGTGAAGAACACCGATGCCGAGGGGCGACTGGTGCTGGCCGACGGTCTGCTGCGGGCGGTGGCGCTGAAGCCCGACTATGTTGTCGATATCGCCACCCTCACCGGCGCCTGCCTGGTGGCGCTGGGCACCCGCATCGCCGGGGTATTGGGCGATCGGGCGGTGGTTGACCGGCTGGTGGCCAGCAGCCATGAGACCGGTGAGCAGGTGTGGCCGCTGCCGCTGGAGCCGGTGTACCGCGACGATCTCAAGTCCGACGCTGCCGACATCGCCAACGTCGGCAGCGACCGCAACGGCGGTACCATCCGTGGGGCGTTGTTTCTGCGCGAGTTCGTGCCTGAAAGCCTGCCCTGGGCCCACGTCGATATCGCCGGGCCGTCCTTTGTGGCCAAGCCGTGGAAGTATTTCGCCGCCGGAGCCACCGGCTTCGGCGCCCGGCTGTTGGCGGGGTTCGTCAAAAACCTGGCGCGGCCGGACGGCGGCTGCCGGGGGGATGGCTGACGGCCGCTGTGGTGTTTACGGTGCCGACCGTGCGGGGTGGCGTCGGCCTTCAGGGTCGTTGTTGCCTGAGAAAGGCGTATATGGAAGTACGCCGAAGTACGCCGCGGTGAATCAAGGTGCAGCGTAAGGAAGAAGGTGGAGATGCGACGAAGCCACCAGGTATGCCGCCATCATGGAATGGCGATGATGACCGGGGGGGGACTGCATGCTGGAACAGCGGCTGACTGAACATATTGCCTGCCTGCGCCGTCTGGTTGCCGGCGCGGAGAAAATCACCGCCGCGGCGATCATGGTGACTGCCGTTCTGCGCCGTGGCGGAACCATTTTCGTCGCCGGGAACGGCGGCTCGGCCGCCGATGCACAGCATTTCGCCGCCGAGATTGTCGGCCGTTTTCAGCGTGAGCGCCCGGCATGGCGGGCCTTGGCGCTGACCACCGACACCTCCATCCTCACCGCAGTGGCCAACGATTACGCCTTCGATGAAATCTTCGCCCGCCAGCTTGCCGGTCTTGCCCGGTCCGGTGACGTGTTGGTGGTGATCAGCACCTCCGGCAACTCGGCCAACCTGTTGCGGGCCGCCGCCGTCGCCCGGGAGCGGGGTCTTGCCATCGTCGGTCTGCTGGGCCGTGACGGTGGCCGTCTGGCGGCTGCCGTCGACTGTGCCGTGGTGGTGGACCATGAGGTTACCGCCCGGATACAGGAGGCGCATATATTCATCCTCCATTACTGGGCCGAATACCTCGAGAACGAACTCGCCGCGGCGGGAGCGGCATTCTGATGATACCTTTCGATTTTGCCCGGCTGCCCGGCTGTTCGGTCCTGGTGGTCGGTGATGTCATGCTCGACCGCTATGTCTGGGGTGGTGTCGCCCGCATCTCCCCGGAGGCGCCGGTTCCGGTGGTTCACGCCCGGGAGAAGACCGCCGTCCCCGGCGGTGCCGCCAACGTCGCCGCCAATGTCGTCGGTCTGGGAGCGCGGGGGTTGCTGGTGGGGGTCCGCGGCGACGACGGGGACGGCGATGAACTGGAGCGACTGCTGGCTGCCGGCCGCATTGACCATCGCCTGTTGATCGACTGCCGCCGGCCGACGAGTACCAAGACCCGCATTATTGCCCGGGGGCAGCAGCTCCTGCGGCTCGACGAGGAGCAGACCGGGCCACTCCCCGACGAACTCGCGGCGCGGTTGGTGGATGTCGTGGCGGAATCCCTGGGATCGGCAAACATCGTTGTGCTGTCCGATTACGGCAAGGGGGTGCTATCGGTGGCAGTGTGCCGCCGGGTGCTCGAACTGGCGGCCGCGCGTGACCTGCCGGTGATCGTCGATCCCAAGGGTTCTGATTGGGAGAAATACGCCGGTGCCGCCTGCGTCACGCCGAATACCGCAGAGTTTGCCGCGATGGTGGGGGGGGTGCCGGAGGATCCGTTGCGGTTACCGGCGGTTTTGGCGGAACAGGCGCGGGGGCTGCGGCAACGCTTCGGCTTCGCCCGTGTTCTGCTCACCCGGGGCGCCGCCGGGATGATGCTCGTCGAAGAAGGGGAGGGAGAGGCGCTTTTCATCCCCAGTGCCGCCCGCGAGGTTTTTGATGTTTCCGGCGCCGGGGATACCGTCGTCGCGGTGCTCGCCGGCGCCCGGGCCGCCGGTCTGTCGTGGCCGGAGGCGGCCCGGCTGGCCAATGCCGCCGCCGGGACGGTGGTGGCGAAGGTCGGTACCCGGCCGGTGGTGGGCGAGGAACTGCGGGCCGAACTCGCCCGCCTCGACCGTCCGCCGGCCCGGCGGTACTGCGCCCGCGAAGAAGCGGCGGTGCAGGTGCGCCGTTGGCAGGCGCAGGGGCAGCGGGTGGTGTTCACCAACGGCTGTTTCGATCTCCTCCATGCCGGGCATATCAAGCTCATCGAGTCGGCGGCGCGGTTCGGCGATCGTCTTGTCATCGGCCTTAACGCTGACGCCTCGGTGCGCCGGCTCAAGGGTGAGGGGCGGCCCATCCTTTCCGAAGACGAACGTGCCACCCTGCTGTCGGCCTTGGCGGAGGTGGATCTGGTGGTGATCTTTGCCGAGGATACGCCGCTGGAACTCATCGATGTCCTGGGTCCCGACGTGCTGGTGAAGGGCAGCGACTACAACATTGATCGGGTGGTGGGCCGCGAGCTGGTGGAGCGCCGGGGCGGCCGGGTGGAACTGGTGGATCTCCGGGCGGGGCACAGTACCACCTCCATTGTTGCCCGTATCGCGGCGCGGGAACGGGGGGAGACGGGGTGACGAAAAAACACTACGAGCCCTGCGATTTCAGCGGTGTGCGCACCTATCCCATCGCCGCCCGGCCGAGCAAGGTCAATATTGTCGAACACTTCGCTGCGACGCCGCGGGCCGGGGCCGGTTTCGCCGAGTTCCTTGCCGGCCTGCCGGACGTCCTCGCCGCCCGCGACCTGCGGGCGCTGGTGGCCGCCATCGTTGCCGCCCGCCAGGGTGGCCGGCCGGTGGTGCTGGCCCTGGGGGGGCACGTCATCAAGTGCGGCCTGCAACCGGTGCTCAAAAGCCTCATCGCGGCGGAGGTGGTCACTGCGGTGGCGATGAACGGTGCCGTTGCCATCCATGACTGGGAGGTTTCCCTCGTCGGCGCCACCTCGGAGGACGTCGGCGCGGTACTCCACGGCGGTGAGTTCGGCTTCGCCGTCGAGACCGGCCGGGGGATGAACGCCGCCCTGGCGCGGGGGCGGGAGGAGGGGGTCGGCTACGGCCGCGCCATCGGCAATGCCATGATCCGTGACCACCACCCGTACCGCGACCATAGCCTGTTGGCGCTGTGCGCCGTGCAAGGGATCCCGGCAACGGTTCATGTGGCCGTTGGTACCGACATCATCCATCAGCATCCGGAGGCCGACGGCGCCGTTATCGGCGAACTCTCCATGCTTGATTTCCGCCTCCTGACGTCGGTGGTCGCCGACCTGAGGGATGGTGTCTGGATTAACGTCGGTTCCGCGGTGCTGCTGCCGGAGGTCTTCTTGAAGGCACTGTCCGTGGTCCGTAACCTCGGTCACGATGTCAGCGGCATCACGACCGCGAACTTCGACATGGTGCAGCACTACCGGCCGCGGGAGAACGTCGTCCGCCGTCCGACCCTCGACGGTCAGGGTGCCGGCTACGCCATCACCGGCCACCACGAGATCATGCTGCCGCTGCTGGCCCATGCGGTGCTCGACGGTCTTCGGGCGGTGGCGGGGCCCCCCGTCGACTGATGGTTGCCGCCCTTTCCCCCGTCCAGTCGGTGGCTGTCCCGAGCGCCTTGCACCGGGGGCCGAGGTCGGGGCAGTCATGACGGTTTCTCAATCGTTCCAATTTCTTCGTTGTCTGCCTGCTCGTGCGGTATAGCCGCAGATTTGCCGCGGCCGGAAATGACATGATGCACTTCCTGTCGAGTTTTATCCCCCACGGCCGGCGGCGGCATGGTACGGGTTCCGGGGTGGTAAAGCCGTGGCGGCACGATGCTTTCTGAACACCGGCGGCTGCCGGCCGAAAAAAGTGGTGATGGTACGAATCCGGCACAAACCGCGGCAAGGGAAACCGATGCCGCTGGTCACGGTGGTGATCCCGACCCACAACCGTGCCGAACCGGTGTGCCGGGCGGTGGAATCGGTGCTGGACCAGACCTGGCGGCGCATGGAGATCATCGTCGTCGACGACGGTTCCACCGATGACACGGCAGCCCGGCTGGAGGCGCTGCAATCGCCAATGGTCCGCTGTCTGCGTTCGCCGGTGAACCGCGGCGTCAGCGCGGCGCGCAACTGGGGCATTCGTCACGGCCGCGGCGAGCTGGTGGCGCTGCTGGATTCCGACGACTGCTGGCGGCCGGAGAAACTGTCACGCCAGGTTGAGGTTTTTGTCCGGCACCCTGAAACCCTCATCACCCAGACCGAAGAGATCTGGATCCGTGACGGTGTCCGAGTAAATCCCCGCCGCCGCCACCGTAAGCGTCAGGGCGACATCTTCGCCCACTGCCTGCCCCGGTGCATCATCAGCCCCTCGGCGGTGATGCTGCGTCGCCGCCTGTTCACCGCCGTCGGCTGGTTCGACGAGCGGCTGCCCGCCTGCGAGGACTACGACCTCTGGCTGCGCGTTGCCGCCCGCTTCCCCGTACACCTCGATCCCGAACCCCTGGTGGTGAAATACGGCGGTCATGCGGACCAGCTGTCGCGGCGGATCCCGGCGCTGGACCGCTACCGCATCGCGGCGCTGCTGAAATTGCTGGACAGTAATATCCTGGACGATCGCCAATGCGAGCTGACCATGGCCGAACTGCGGCGCAAGGTTCAGGTCTATGCCGCCGGTTGCCGGAAGCGCGGCCGCACCGCGGAGGCCGCGGATCTGGCGCGGGAGGTGGAACGTCGAGGGGGGATGGCGGCTCTTGATTCCGGAATCGTCTGCTGAAACGGCAGTAAAAACCGATAGTTTGCATGTAACGGTTAGAGGTGAATCGGTACTTCCCGTCGCAGGCTGATGGCCTGCCTGGTGATGGTGACGTCAAAGGCCAGCAGCTCTACCCCGAGATTGTACACCCGCCGCAGGGTTTCGCCGTAGTCCGGGTCGATATCGTCTGCCGGCCGGAAGCCGCGGGCGTCCATCCGTTGGATCAGAAACAGCATTACCCCGCGGTTCCCCGCCGCTACCTGCGCCGCCAGCTCCTCCAGGTGTTTCCGTCCCCGGCTCGTGACCGCGTCCGGGAAACGGGCGATCCCGTCATTCTCCACCAGCGTACAGTTTTTTACTTCCACGTAACTCGGCGGTTGTGCGCGGTGCCCCGTGAGCAGAAGATCGATCCGCGAGCGGGTGCCGTAGGGCACCTCACGGCGGCAGGTCTCGTAGCCTGCCAATGCCGGGATCGCTTTGCATTCCACCGCCCGGTGGACCAATCGGTTGGGTACCTGGGTGTTGACCCCTACCGGGGAGGATGGCATGTCGATGATCTCCCAGGTCCAGGCGAGCCGCCGGCGAGAGTGCGTCGGTGTGGCCGACAGCCACACCGGCCGCCCCGGCGTGGCGCAGGTGTGCATGCTGCCGGAGTTGGGGCAGTGGGCCGTGACATCGCGACCGTCGTCGAGCATGACGTCGGCGAGGAAGCGCTTGTAGCGCCGGACGAGGGTGCCGCGGACCAGCGGCGGCCAGGGGAGAGCCGCCGGGGGAGGTGCGGCGGAAAGGGATTCCGTGGTCATCTCGGCCAATCTCGATAACGAAATGGAAACGCGGCCAGGAAGTCATCCGTGACCGGGAAAAAAGACGTAAAACAGGAGCGAAAGGACGAACAGTCCCCACATCCCCGGGTGGATATCCTTCCGGCGGCCGGCGGCCAGTTTGATTACCGGGTAGGTGACGAAGCCGGCGGTGAGGCCGATGCCGAGGTTGTAGGTGAAGCACATCAGGGCGATGGTGGCGAAGGCCGGGATCCATTCCGTCGGATCCTGGAAGTCGATTTCCTTAAGTGCGGCGAGCATCATGCCGCCGACGATCACCAGCACCGGGCCGTAAGCATAGGCGGGGATGGAGGTGAGGAAGGGGGCCAGCCACAGGGAGGCGAGAAAGAGCAGGCCGGCGACCACCGCGGTGAGTCCCGAGCGGCCGCCGGCCTCGATGCCCGCCGCCGATTCGATGTAGGTGCCGGTGGTGGATGTCCCCAGCAGGGCGCCGACGACCGTGGCCAGGGCGTCGGCGAGCATCGGTTTCTCCACCTCCGGCAGGTTGCCGTCCGCATCCAGCAGGTCGGCGTGGGCGGCAAGGCCGATGAGGGAACCCATGGTGTCGACGAAATCCATGATAAATACGGTCAGAATGACGGAAAAGAAGCCCCACTGCAGGGCGCCGAGGATGTCCAGTTTAAGAAAAATCGGGGCCAGTGACGGCGGCGGGCCGAAGAAGCTCTCGGGTACCGGCGAGATCCCGCCGGCGTAACCGGCGATAGTGATGACCACGATGCCGATGAGCAGGCCTCCGGGCACCCGGTGGGCCAGCAGCACGGCGATGAGGAGGATGCCGGCGATGGCCAGCAGCACCGCGGGCTCGGTGAAACCGGTTGCCCGCAGCGGTGCCCCGGGTACCCCGGTGGTGACCAGGCCGATGCTGACCAGACCGATGAGAGAGAGAAAGAGACCGATGCCGGCGGCAAAGGCGTATTTCAGCGACCGGGGAATGGCCTGGACGAACCAGCTCCTGATGCCGGTCAGGGTCAGCAGGGTGAAGAGTATGCCACCGATGCAGACGGCGCCGATGGCTGTCTGCCATGAGTGTCCCAGCACCTTGACGACGGTGAAGGCAATGAAGGCATTTTCCCCCATGTAGGGGGCGATGACGAAGGGGCGCCGGGCGTACAGCCCCATCAGCAGGGTGCCGAAAGCGGCGCTGAGGATGGTGGCCACCATCGACGGTCCTTTGGGAATGCCGGCGGCCTCGAGAATCGCCGGATTGACGACGATGATGTAGGCGACGGTGACGAAGGTCGTCAGACCGGCGAGGATCTCGCGGCGGACGGTGGTGCCGTGAGCCGCGAGCCGGAAATAGCGTTCGAGCCGGGGGATCATGGGGAATATCTCTGCTTTCGGTGCGCGAGGTGGGTGTTGCTCAATCCCTGTCGGGGTCGCCGCCCGACTGCCGGTCAGCGTCGGGAACCGCTGTCCGCTGCGGGTGCGGTATGATGCAGCAGACTGATGACATCTTCGGTTTTGGGCAGCTGGCAATCGGTCGAGCTGACCACCTCGTTGTCATGGAAGTTCACCAGCCGGGCAGTGACGATGACGTGGTTCGCGGTTTCCATGTAGGTGCCCACCAGCGCCAGGTCGGCATCCAGCTCGTGGGCGACGCGGGCGAAGTCGCGGGAGAGGACGAACTCGCCGTTCGGCTCCTGGTAGAAAATGTCCTGCATCCGCACCTCACGCACCCGAAAGCCCATGGCCGCGAGCCGGCTGAGGAGCTGCTCGCCCATCACCAGGCCGAAGCGACTGGTGTGCCGCAGGTCGTCCAGGGTGACGAAGCTGGTGACGACGATCACCGTATCGGTTGACCATTGCGGCGGTACCAGCGGGGCGGCGAGACGCTCGGCAATGATCCCGGTCTTGTAGGTGCGTTCGTAGATGTAGTCGTTACGCAGGGGATCGTCATGGCGGCTGCAGGCGGTCAAGGCGGCGGCCAGCGCCGGCAGCAGCATCAACAGCAGTCGTACCCGTATCCATGGCACTGTTATCATGCCTTCATCCCCCGGTGTGCTGGAACCGTTACCATCCCTTTCCGTCGGCCGCCCGGGTCCGGATCAGTGGAGCCGTTCGACGCGGACGGTGGGCTGGTGATAGTCCAGAAGTGAATTGACCAGGATGTTGCGGGGTATCCAGTGTTTGGCCGAACCGTAGACCACCTGGGAGGTGCGGCCGATGACCTTGGCGGAAATGTATACCCCGGTGGATGTCCGGGTATAGACCCCGGTAATCACGAAACTCGCTTCGTGGAGGTCCATGAGTTTATCCAGGTCCTGGGACAGGGCGACAACGCCGTACTGGGGATCCACATGCACCGCTCGGGCGAGGCGCGCCTCGACGATCTGGAACCCTTTCTGTTGTAGCTCGGTTGCCATGGCGTCCGCCAGCAGGCGGCCGAAAGGCGTCGTCCGGTGGTAATCCTCCTCATCCATGAAGGAGGCGTAGAGAAAGCGGTGGTTTTCTTTCGACTCGCATGTTTTGAACATATCCCGGTCAAGGAAGTGGCGTTCGACATCCTTGACCAGTAGTTTGATGGCGCAGTTGAGTTCCTTCATCGAGGCTGTCTGGCGCGGGCGGGTGCCGGGACGGCAGGTGCAGCCGGCGAGCAGGAGCAGGACGAGGGTACAAGATATGACGGGGGCGAGGAATTGCTGACGTTTCACGGTGAACCCTCCCTGGTTCGATGATGGGCGAGATAGCTCCGGCGAGGAGCCCGGCCGCAACCGCTCCTTCCCTTTCGCTCAACCTGAAACCTGCTATCAGGTGGAGCGGAAAAAGTCAATGATACGTGCGTCACGATATGCAGGTTTCAGGAGTCATGGAACCTGTACCACGGCCGCAAAATGCCGCAATGGGAGGGCGGCACCGTAACGGTTCCGGAGTCGCGGTGGGCAAAGGGTTGCAAAACGGGGCGTCCATGGAAGCAGGTCGCGTGACTCGAGTCGCGGCGCCGCAGGGAAGACGGTGTTGTCATGAAGTCGTCAAGAGTATCCGGCAATCGGCCGATGGTGGGTATGAAAAAGCCGGACGGTCGGGCAAGGGCGGGCCGGGTATTCCCGGGTAAGCGGTGGTTTGTTGCCGGTGGCTGATTTCCGTAAGCGGATATGGAGGACGAACGGAGATGGAAAAAGAGGTCATGGAAGCATTTGTCCGCGGTCTTCCCAAGGCCGAACTGCACCTCCATATCGAGGGTACCCTCGAACCGGAGATGATGATCGATATCGGCCGCCGCAACGACGTGCCGTTGCCCTATCCCGATGCGGCCGCCGCCCGCAAAGCCTACGCCTTCGACAACCTGCAATCCTTTCTTGATATCTACTACCGGGCCACGTCCGTGCTGCGGCGGGAACAGGATTTTTACGATCTCACCGCAGCCTACCTGGAAAAGGCCGCCTCCCAGAACGTTCGCCATGCGGAGATTTTTTTCGATCCCCAGACCCATACCGCACGGGGCATAACCTTCGACACCATCATTCGCGGCATCACCGCCGCCCTGAGCGACGGCGAACGGCGGCTGGGCATCTCGACCCGCCTGATCATGTGCATCCTCCGGGATCTCAGCCTTCACAATGGTCTGGAGACCATGGAGCAGGCCCTTGACTACCGTGATGTCATCGCCGGTATCGGTCTCGATTCCGCCGAACTTGGCAACCCGCCGGCGAAGTTCGCCGAACTTTACGACCGGGCGCACCGGGCGGGTTTTCTGACCGTCGCCCACGCCGGCGAAGAGGGGCATGCGGACTATATCCGGCAGGCCCTGGACAGTCTCCATGTCCGCCGTATCGATCACGGCGTACGCTGTCTCGAGGACGATGAGCTGGTGGCGGAGCTGGTCCGGCGCGATATCCCGCTCACTGTCTGTCCGCTGTCCAACGTCCGGCTGCGCGTCTTTGCCTCAATGCGAGAGCACCCGCTGAAGCGGATGCTCGACCGCGGCCTCAGGGTGACGGTGAATTCGGACGACCCGGCCTATTTCGGCGGTTATGTGAACGGGAACTACCTGGCCGCCGCGGAGGCGCTGGGCCTGGGCCGCGGCGATATCGTCACCCTGGCCCGTAATTCCTTCGTTGCCGCATTCCTCTCCCCGGCAGAGCGCCGGCACTATCTGGATGAGGTGGATGCCTTCGCGGTGTTGCATCACGGCTGATCGGCCGGATGCCCCCCGGGCCGTGGCCGTGGGTTCCGCCGGCCGGGGCCGGTCGGCCGCCGGTCGCGGCGGGATAGCGCGGGGCGTCGCGGCGGCCGGATAATCACCGGCCGGACCATTGACCGTTGACAGGGGAGGGGGCATCGGGTACGGTGCCGCATGACACGTTCGGGGTAATTCCGCCCCGCCCGCTTTCCGCCGCCGGCTGAATCATCATGTCAACAATGACCTTCATGTGCTGGTTTCTCGCCGGGGTTCTTGTCACCCGGCTCTACGAGCGCCTCACCCGCGGCATGATGGTGGTGATTCGCGGCTACCACCTGCATCACAGCCTTTACGGGGTGGTCCTGGTCCTGCTTGCCGTGCTGCTGCGGGAATGGGTCAACCCCGCTATCCCCGCCGGCCTCGCTGCCGGCGTCATCGTTCAGCACACCTTCAGTGAGCGCCGTTTCGTCTTCATCGACCGCGTGCGGGCCTGACCGGGCACCGCCCGCCCGCGGCTCCGAGCGGTTACGTTCGGCACGGTGCGGCCCGCCGTCATCAAGGATGATTGCCGTTCAGGACGACGCTGATTTTCGCCGGAGCTTGAAGCAACGGCTCCGGGCCCGCGTGCCCACGGC
>JAFGAM010000107.1 GCA_016933675.1 Candidatus Anaeroferrophillacea bacterium | reverse complement strand
CGGTGGCGAACCGGTGGCGAACCGGTGGCGAACCGGCTGCAACACGGCTGGAAACAGGATGGAACCGCAACTGCCGCCGGCCCGCGGCAACATAGGATGGCAACGTCGCGGCACCGGACCGGCGGGGCGCGAAACCTGGGAAAAGCGTAGATATTTACACCGCAGTGAATCGGGCTGCGGCGCAACAAAGAAATAGATTAGTTACAAGCCGTCGGCAAAATACGTCATCACCAGCGCATGATCACCAGGAGGATACAGCCATGAACATGGCAAACGGGGCCCGGCGATTCATCTTTCTCGGCGGCATTCCGGTCTTCGACTATCACATCCGCATCGACATGGACGAGATCATGCAGGCCGTGAACGGCCGGGTGATCAGCATCGACCGCAAGGTTCTGCTGCCGGTGGGCACCGTCTTTCGCTGCCGGGTGAAGGACCATGAACAACCGGTTTACATCAATCCCATGGCCGCCGCCGAGGCCCAGAGCTTCAACGACGAGCTCTACTACGCCATGGAACTGGGTGGCAAGCACCCGGAACAGTTCCCCTGCGTTCTGCGCACCGAGGATCCCGAACTGCTGGTCCGGGATCTGTCACGGATGTTCCCCGAACACATCACTGCGGTGGACGATTTGCATATCGTCGACATCGGTGAGCCGGCGGAAATCAAGCTCGGCGGCAACAACCGCAACATCATCGAGGCAATCCGGACCCTCTACGACTCGCCGGAGATCGCCGAAACCTGCCGTTCCTTCACCTTCGAGCATCTTTTCTTCTTCGACGTCAAGAACCCCAAATACCGGCTGGTGCGGGATTTCTACCAGGAGTTGGGGGTCGGCATCGGCGAACTCACCGACCTCCACATCGACAAGCTCATCCCGCGCATCAGCTACGTCATCACCATCCACCGCGGCGAAACCGAGGTCTTCGACCGCATCGTCCTCTCCAACCGCACCAACGAGGAGATCATCCCGGTCAAGCGGCTCATCGACCGCTACTTCAAGCTCGAATACAAGCTCCGCCGGGATGCCGACTTCATCGACACCGCGCTGGTGATCAACTCGCTGACCAACCACGAGGAACTGCGGCTCATTACCCGCATCCTGCGCACCGCCTACGCCGGCGGCGTCACCAGCTACCTATGTCCGACGAAAACCTTCTTCAAGTGCGCCGACCGGCTGCTGGAGTCACGCTACTACACCACCGAAAAGGGAAAATTCTACGACTCCCGCAAGGAATACCTCTACACCGACATCATCCCCTACGTCCAGTACCTGATCCTCAACACCGAAGAGCTGAACCTGCTGGACAACGTGGCGGAAAAACAGGGCATCGACGTCACCGCCAGCATCCTGGCCCGGCAACTCAACCAGGGCAAAAAGGGACAGAACGACAAGGGCGGCCGCATCCTGCTGACCAGCGGCCACAAGGGCGCGCGCTACACCGAGCGGCTGACGGCGAAACGGGCGCGGCTCTACTGGCAGAAAGCCCACCTGCCGGAAAGCAAGTTTTTCAACTTCCGTTTCGCCGACCGGCGCATCCTCTGCGGCGACGATCACGTCGTCAACCTCTACAGCACCCTGGGCGCCGGCGACACCTTCACCGGTATATTCATCGCCCTGAAAGCGCTCAACTGGGACGGCGGCCACGCCCTGCGGGCAGCGACCCTCGGCGCCCAGCACTTCATCCAGCACGGCCGCCGGCCGGGGTTGAAGGACATCATCCGAACCGACGAAGCCCACATCCTCATGGGTACCGAGACCACGCTCAGGGACATCATCTCCTATCACATCAGCGAAAGCGGCGATCCGACCCGCTACGGCACCATCACCGACACCGTCGTCACCATCAACACCACCCAGATTCAGCACCCGTTCAGCGAGATCCTGCATCTGGCCCGAGAGCTGTCGGATGACAAACGCAACCGTGCGGTAACGCCACTGCCGATGGCCCGGAAACGCTGATCACGCATAATTTCCCGCTCCGGTTGCCGGGAATGTCCGAAACAACCGGTAATCGGGACGGCATCACCCGCCGCCCGCGCTCCCGCCCGTCATTACGGCGTGTTGCGTTACGCCACGATCATAAAAAAGGGGCCGGCGGGCATCTCGCTGTCGATGCACCGCCGGCCCCGTGATCGTTTTCTCCCGGGCAGGTAATCAAACGCCCGGCCAGGGGGTCAGGTCGTTTTCGGCAAACTTCTGCGGCAGTTTGAAATCGCCCGCCGCCGCCGACACGTCGACGAGCCGCTTCACCTCGGCCATGCCCTTCTCATTCATCATCGCGAAGGGGCCTCTGGGCCAGGCGAGGGACGTGGTTATCCCCAGTTCGAGGTCCGTAATGCTGACCACCCTCTGTTCCACCAGATGGGTGGAGATGGCAAAGATGCCGCCCAGCAGGCGGTCACTGACCGCCTGCCGGAGGCCCGCGTCGGTGCTGATTTCACCACCCTCCAGATCCCACAGTTCACCGCCCTCGAATTTCCGCTTCAGGCTGGCAGGCACCGCCGGATAGCCGATTTCCGTGGCCGCCAGGTAGTCGTACATCGATGCGCCGGCATGGTAACAGGTACCCAGCCCGGTACCGTTCTGCACCCACATGATGCCGAACTTCACCCCGAGGGCATCCTGTGAGACCTGCTCCAGGGTGCGGGCGTTGCAATCATCCCCGAAGAAGGCATCGAGAATCAGGTAGCTGGCGATAAACACCGGATTGATGGCAAAACCGGGGAAATCGCGCACGGTGATGGGCACCTTGCGGTTCTGCCTGGCGAAGGCCATCAGCGCCTCGTAGGTATCATCACTGGTTTCAGGATGGCGAATAACCTCCACCAGGCGGTTAACATTCGCCGGAAAAAAGTAATGCAGCCCGGCGACCCGGTCGCGGCTCGGCACCCCGGTCATCAGGGATTCGATGGGAAAGGTGGAGGTGTTGCTGACGACAATGGAATCCGCCGGGCAGGCGGAAGCCACATCCGTAAACACCTGGATCTTGAGATCCTGCTTCTCCACCGCCGCCTCGATCACCAAATCGCAGACAGCGAGATCGTCGTAGGAACTGGTACCGGTGATCATTCCGGTCACCGCGTCCATCTGCTCCTGGGTCATTTTCCCTTTTGCCACCCGCTTTTCGAGGGGCTTCTTCACCCCTTTGGCGAACATGGTGGCAACCAGCTCGTCGTTCAGCTCCTTGAACACCACCCGGTAGCCGGACATGGCGGCGTTGAGCCCGATGGCCGCACCCATCACGCCGAAACCGACCACCCCGACCGTTTTGATATCCTTCATCGTTGTTCCCCTCCCTCTTCATCCTCTTCCTGCCGGATTCATCCATCGCCGGGCTCCTGCCGGCGGCGTAAACGAAAGTCCAAAAAATCATTGACAACTGCTCGTACCATGCTAATTTGGTGCCATGTTGAATCGTCTCGGCAATCACCTCCATATCCCGGCCCTGTTTTTCACCCGGGCCGGAAAAGATTATCTTTATTGCTGCCGGGTCTCCCATCGACCGCGGCCGGCAGAACCCGGCACCAGGTGACAAGAGTCGCAAGCCTCCGTCCCCGTTGCGCATGAACTTCCACATATTCCGAATTCCGTTTACCGAATTCTGCTTGCCGAATTCTTCAGGCAACCGGGATGAGACCGTGATGGCGGCAACCCATGTCACGTATGCAGCCGCCTGATTGATACCTTTCAACCCGTATGAAAAAAGGAGCGTGAAATGGCAGGAGTCAACAAGGCGATACTGGTGGGACGCCTCGGTGCCGATCCGGAAGTGAAGTACGGCACCAGTGGCACCCCGATCACCACCTTCAACCTGGCAACCACCGAAACCTGGAACCGCGACGGCCAGAAGGAGGAGCGCACCGAGTGGCACCGCATCGTCACCTTCGGCAAGCTGGCCGAGATCTGCGGCCGCTACCTGAACAAGGGCAAGCAGATCTACATCGAAGGTCGCATCCAGACCCGCAGCTGGGAAGACAAGGACGGCAACAAGCGCTGGACCACCGAGATCATCGCCAACCAGATGCAGATGCTCGGCAGCCCGGGCGATTCACCCTCATCATCCGCCACCGGCGAAACGGGGCAGCCATACGGCGCTTCATCGTCGGCCGGCGCCGCGGCACCGATGGAAGACGATATTCCGTTCTAGCCGTTGTCTGAATCGTTTACGTTGTCTATTGATGGAACCGCACAACTACCTGAAAAGGAAAATGGGGATGGTACAGCAGGGGCGAGCGGTCGTTCGCCCCTGCAAACGCCCGCTTCACGGCGCGCAAAAGTTGCAGAATACGGATTAAGCAGAATACGGATTAATTGGAAGGGCGGGATTGAAACCCGCCCAATCTACGCCGCGGTGACTCGGTTTGCCGTCCACCACCGAATTGCCGGGACCCACGGCACCTCAACCAACCGCCCATTCACACTTAAAACGTAATGTGCGAATCGCCGGCCGGCAACAGAAGAACAACACTTGACCCAGCCGGCAACATGACATAAGGAAAGAAATGATATTATAAAGTCGAAAAGCTGAGAAAAGGGAGGACAACATGATCAGAAACCTCTCCTGGGCCCGTTTCCAGCCGATTGCCATCCGCGACATAGAAAGCTGCCGGGCCGTCAGCCGCACCCGCCAGTTCATCGCCGCCATCGGCCTCGACCAGCGGAACAAACGGTTCGATGCCTACCTCTGCGCCGACCACCGCAACGCCGCCATCCGCACCATCCTCGACCAGCTGGGCATCGTCCGGGTCTTCTGCTCCGCCGGCAACGTCGTCTACGCGCCCAGCCGGCGGCCGAGCCTGGTGATCGCCCACGGACCCAGCTGCGGCGCCGTCGACTACGCCCGCAGCACCCGCAACGACACCGAACACGACCTGCCGTCCATCGCCCGCCATGTCGATGACGACGTCCTGGTGAACGCCTTCCGCCAATTGCACGAAATCCCGGCCGTCTACCGCGCCGGAATCATCGTCTTCAACCATGAGGAAGGCACCGTCAGCCACCATATCGAGGACGCCGACGGCAGCCTCTTCCGGCATTTCTCGGTCTGCGAGTTTATCTACCACGAGCTGCAGGCGGCATTGATCGACCGCTTTCCACAGGCGCAGCTCGACAGCCATGCCGAGGAGCAGAACCCCGACTTCACCCTCCTGTGTCACCCGGAGGTCCGCCCCCACGGATTCAATTACTTCGAGGTCAACCTGCAGAAAGACGGCCGCTTCCACCGCATCATCCGGGGGTCGCTGGTCTATGCCCTGTCACACTCCCTGACCACCGCAACGGGCAGCTTCTCCGCCACCCGGGCGGTTATCCTCGCCTTTCACCAGGATATCGGCATCTCTCCGGGAATCAGGAAACAGTTTCTCGAACCCGACGAAGACCAGATCAGGGCCTACATCGACCGCGGCGGCAGCGTCTACCTGGTCATGGTCGGCAACCTGCCGTCGGAGAAACAGGTATACCGACTGCTCCCTTCCTGATCCGGTGCCGGAT
>JAFGAM010000106.1 GCA_016933675.1 Candidatus Anaeroferrophillacea bacterium | reverse complement strand
CGCCCGGGTGCTGAAGCCCGGCGGGGTGCTGATCGTCGGTGGGGCCGAATCCCTGGCCATGATGGGCGACCGTTTCCAGGCCCGTCACTACCTGCAGGGGATATATTACCAGGTGCCCGGGAGTGACCCGGCGGCGCCGTCGGAAAGACCGCTTACAGTACCGCTTTTGAAACCGTCTCCGGGACCGGCAGCCGCGGCGCGACCGCCGCGCGCGGCAATGCTCCGGCCGGCACCGAAGCCGGCCAAAGGGGCCGATTTCGGGCACCCGACGGTCATGCCGACGGCTCCTGCCGGCGGCAATATCCCGGCGGGGGAAGCGCCGAAGCGACGGCCGGAACCGGTGTCTGAACCGATAGCGGAACCGGTGCCCGTGGTTGATTCGCCGTCGCCGCCGGTGCCCGTGGTTGACTCGCCGCCGGTGGCCGTAGGTGCCGCCTTGCCGGCGGCGGCGTCGGTGCCGTCTTCGCCGGCCGGAAGTTTCCTCGCGACGGCGGGCGGAGACGCGGTCACGAAACCGTCGTTGTTGGGACGGGTTGCCGCCGACCGGCCTGCCGCCGGGTTGCTGGGTTGTGCCGGTACCGCGGCCGGCGGCGGGGATTCACTGTTGCGGCGGTTGTCGGTGCGCCGGGACGAGCGGCAAGGTGGCGCGGAGGTTTTTCCCGGGATTCCGGGGATGGATAACCTCGACGACGATTACCGTGACCGCGCCGCCGTCCGGGCGGGTGATGCTGCCGGTGCTGTCACCGCGGCTGCCGGCGCCATTGAAGATGCCGCAAGCGGGCGGAACAACGTTGGTGCCGATGACCATGATACGACCGCTGACGGGGATGATGACAAGGTTCGTGGATGAAGGCGGTAAACCGGTAATCCGGGGGGATATTGCCGGTATGATGGCGGGCGGCCGGAGCGGGTTTTCCGGTCGGAAGAGAGCCGGATGGTGATTGTACTGGAGGACGGTGATGCGATTCAAGGATGTAAAACTGGTAATGAAGATCGGCGGCGGGTTCGGTTGTTTGCTTTTCCTTGCCTGCGTGCTTGGCCTGGTGGGCGGCTTCAACATGAACCGGGTTGTGGATCGATCGGCGCAGATGGCCGAGGAATATGTTCCTGAAGTTGATGTCGCGACGCGGCTGACCCGGAAGACGCTGCTGGCGATGTACGCCATGCGGGGCTACGGCCTGACCGGCAACCTTGATTTACGTGATGAAGTGCTGGCGCAGCTCGCGGATGTACATGCTGAACTGGAGCGGGTCAGGGAACTGGCCGAAAGGTCGCCCCACCTGGTGACCCTGAATCAGCAACTCGGGACGGTGGAAAGCCGGCTGCAGGGGTACGATCGGCTGGTGGAGCGGACTGATGTCATGCAGGAGGAGATGCAGTGGCAGCGTGAAGAGATGGATGACTATGCCGCCGATTGCACGGATGTTTCCGCCGCGTTCTTCGCCGGGCAGGGGAAGATGTTTCAGGCTCAGTTCAGCCGCCGCCAGGAAAAGTTGCAGCTGTTGTACGATTTGACCATGAGCGGTAACCGCGGCATGGAAATGCTGCGCCTGGCGGTTGTCGCCCGTGACGCGAAGCTTCTTGACCAGGCGGCAGGCCACTTCGAGGATGTGACGATGTGGCTTGAGGCGCTTGCCGCCCTGGGTTTTGACGACGAAGAACGGCAGTATCATCAAGCCGCGGTTACCGGACTGGCGGGGGCGCGCCGGGTGCTGGAAGGTATCGGCAAAGCCGGTGTTCGACGTGCCGCCGTGGAGGTTCAGCGTACGTTCCGGGAAGAATTGGCGGCATCTGTTCAGGTCTTCGCCGATGCCTGCAGGTCGATGCATTCCTACCATCTGACGGCGCTCTACCGGGAGACGGACAATCGCTTTGCCATCAGTGCCCTGATCAAGAATATCCTTGATGCCGTAAACCAGCTGCGCGTGGCCAATTTCAAAGCGCAGGCTACCCGGGACCGGAATGTGGTCGATACGGCTCTGGAGGCCTTTTCCGCCGCGTTAGCGGAAAACCACCGGCGTCTGGACCTGTTGCTTCAGGACGATAACGATGTGGTGCGGCATCGGCAAGTCATGGAAGCCGGCGACAGCTACGCCGGTGCCGTGGGTGAGTTTCTCAACTCCTGGCGGGAGAACGACCAGCTGAGCGGTGAACGGGACGAAGAGGGCCGTCGGTTGCTGGCTGCTGCCGAAGAGATCGCCGCGGCCGGGATGACGCATACCAAAACCATCGCCCACGAGACCGTAACGTTGCTTGGCCGGTCCATCGCCATCATGGGCGGCGGGTTTGTGGTGATGATTGTGTGCGGCATTCTGATCGCGATTTTAATTACCCGCGGGATTACCGGCCCGGTGAAGCGAGGGGTGGCCTTCGCCCAGGCGCTGGCCCGCGGCGATCTGCAGGCGACCCTGGATGTGGACCAGAAGGACGAGGTGGGCGCCCTCGCCGCCGCGTTGAACGACATGGCGGACAACCTGCGCCGGATGATCCGGGAGATCACCGACGGTATCGCCACGCTGGCGTCGTCTTCCACTGAGGTGAATACCATCGCCGGCCGGACGGCGAAGAATACCGAGGCAACGGTGGTGAAGACCAGTGCCGTTGCCACGGCTTCCGAGGAGATGAGCAGCAGTATGTCATCGGTGGCGGCGGCGATGGAGCAGGCAAGCGGCAATGTCAACACCGTTGCCGCCGGTACCGAGGAACTGAATGCCGCCATCGGTGAGATCGCCCGCAGCACCGAGCAGGCGCGGGAAGTTACCGCCGCGGCGGTGGAGCAGGCGGGGAACTCGTCGCAGCGCATGGATGAGCTGGGCGCCGCGGCTCGAGCCATCGGCAATGTTACCGAAACCATCGCCGCCATTTCGGCGCAGACCAACCTGCTGGCGCTGAACGCGACCATCGAGGCGGCCCGGGCCGGCGAGGCCGGGGTGGGGTTCGCCGTGGTGGCCAACGAGATCAAGGAACTGGCGCAGCAGACCGCTGCGGCGACCGATGATATCGGCAAAAAGATTACCGATATCCAGCGGTCGACCAAATTGTCGGTGGGTGAGATCGAGGGAATCTCCCGGGTCATCCGGCAGGTGCAGGAATTCGTTTCCGCCATCGCCGCGTCGATGGAGCAGCAGACCAGTACCACCGGTGAGATTGCGGCGAATATCGCCCAGGTATCCGAAGGTATCCGGGAGGTGAACCAGAACGTTAACCAGACCGCTGCCGCCGCCGGTGAGGTGGCCCGGGACGTCAGTGAAATCAGCACTGCCGCCGATGAGGTGAGCGGTGCGGCGGTGGAGCTCGAGGCCAGTGCCCGGGGGCTCAGTGAGCTGGCGGAAAAACTCAGCGAGGTGGCGAAGCGGTTCACCCTGTAGGGGCGATCAATGAATCACCTCCGCGGCGACATTCCCTCGCGGCACAGTCGGTAGGGGCGAAAAATTTTTCGCTCCTACCGGCAGAACCGTTCCTGCCGGGGTTTGCCCGACGCCAATGCCACCCGCCTCCCTCCCGCCGGGGAATCTTTGGCCGCAACGCGGGCTGAAGCGCGTCTCCCGCAACCCGCTGGGCGGCAAGTCGGCCGGTAATCAGCATAACGGACAACACCCAACACCGCGGCGGGCGTCTCGATGAGACGCCCGCCGCGGTGTTTCGGTGCTTCGGCCATTGTTGCCGGCGGTCAGTGACCGGCCGTGGTGCCGGTGCCCAGATCCGGCTGCGGGGTGGTCGCGGTCGCCGGCGGCAGGATCGGGTGATCGACCACCGGCTGGATGCCGGTGGTGGCCTTCAGAAAGGCGGTGATCGCGTCGATCTCGGCTTCCGTCAGTTTGGTGTCGAGCTGGGCGGAACTCATCACCGCCACCGATTCCCGCAGGCTCCAGACCACGCCGCTGTGAAAGTAGGGCATGGTCAACTCGATGTTGCGCAGTGACGGGGACTTGAAAACGTGTTCGTCATCCGGAGACTTGGTGACCACGAAACGGCCCTTGTCGCCGGCCATGATCTCCGCCCGCGGTGCCTCGGCGACGCCGAAGCCGTAGTAGTCGTCGCCGCCCATGTTGATGCCGCCGTGGCAGTCCGCGCAGCCTTTGCTGATAAAGGTTTTGAGCCCCTTCTGCTCAGTGTCGTTCAGGGCCGCGAGGTTGCCCGTGAGGAACTGGTCGAAGCGGGAGCCGGGGGTGATCAGGGTGGCCTCGAACACCTCGATGGCCTTCGCCATATTGTCGAAGGTTACCGGATCCTTTTCACCGGGGAAGGCGCGCTTGAACCGGTCGATGTATTCCGGCATGCTTTTCAGCGTCCTGATGACGTTTTCCGGGGTGTTGTTCATCTCCACCCCGGCCTGCACCGGGCCCTTGGCCTGTTCCGCCAGGTCGGCGGCCCGGCCATCCCAGAACTGGGCGATGTTGTAAACCGAGTTGAGGACCGTCGGGGCGTTTCGCGGCCCCCGTTGCCAGCCGTGGCCGGTGGAGGTGATCTGGTAGTCGGCGCCGCCAAGGCCGACGTTGTGGCAGGTGTTGCAGCTGATCAGGGCGCTGCGGGAGAGCCGGGGCTCGAAATAGAGCATCTTGCCGAGCTCGATCTTGTCGGTTGTCGCCGGATTTCCTTTCAATGCCGGGGGGGAGGCCGGAATGGGCTTGAAGTAACCGCCGGCTTCCTGCTGCAGGTCGCCGGCGGCGGCAAAAGCGGCCAATGGCAGGAGCATGGTGGTGATGACGGTCAGGACAAACAACAGGTTTCGCTGGTGCATTTCTTCCTCCTTCGGGTTGTCAGCCGGGGTTTGTCTGGCGGGATGCCATTGCTGCCGTTGCGCGTCGTGAATTCCGGTTTGCCATGTTCCGCCCGGTTTCCGCGGCCGGCCGGCGGTTTTTACAGTGCCATAATGAGTTGATGAAACCGCGTGGCTGAGGTTTTTGCCGCGCCGGGATTAACTAGGAACGGCTCTTAGCACGGATTTCGTGGTATTGTAAATGGTAAAGACAAGGATAACCGTGAAAATTGTGTTTGTCGAGTCGGCGGGAAGGTAAATGGAAAAAGGGATCGATCATTCGGCTGCCGCCGGTGTCGGCGGCGGGCAGCGGTAGAGGAGAGCATAGACCGCGGGGACGAAGCCCAGGGTGAGGAGGGTGGCGAACAGCAGGCCGAAAACGATGGCCACCGCCATCGGCGGCCACATGGGGCCGCTGCCGAACCACAGGGGAAGCAGTCCGGCGGCGGTGGTCAGGGTGGTGAGCATGATCGGGCGGAAGCGGCGTACCGCGGCCTCGACGATGGCATCGCCGGGTTCGCGGCCGTTGACCTCCCGCTCGATGCGGATGCGGTCCAGCAGTACAATGGCGTTGTTGACCACGATGCCGCTCAGGGAGACCACCCCCAGCAGGGTCATGAAACCGAAGTAGAGGTTGGTAACCAGCAGGCCGAGAACCACCCCGATGATGCCCAGAGGGATGGTGAGCAGGATAATGAAGGCCTTGCGCAGCGAGTTGAACTGGCCGACGAGCAGCAGGATGATCACCAGGGCGGCCACCGGCAGCTTGACCATGATGGCGTGGTTGGCCTTGCGCGACGATTCCCATTCGCCGCCGAACTCGTAACGCCAGCCGGCGCGGGAAAACTGCGGCCGGTTTTTAAGCCGGCGGTCCATCTCGCGGGCCACGGCGATGGCGTTGACCCCGGGATTCACCTGGGCCTGCACCGTCACCGTGCGCACCCGGTTGCGCCGGTGGATGCGCGCTGGTTCCCACACCGGTTCGAGGTCGGCGATGGCGCTCAATGGTACCGATGTTCCGGTGCGCGACGAGAAAATCCGGTGGGCCCGGAGGTGGTCGAAGTCGTCCCGCTCGGCGGCGGCGGCGCGCAGGACGATGGGGATCAGCTCATCGCCTTCGCGGAAGTCGCTCAGGGCGATGCCCGAGAGCCCGGCCTGCAGCGAGATGGCGACGTCGCGGCTGGTGATGCCGGCGCGGTGGGCCCGGGCCTGGTCCACCCGCACCACCATCTTTTTGGTCCAGGCCCCCCAGTTGTCGGTGATGGTGTGCACTCCCGGAATCTCTTCGAGTTGCGCCATACTCCATGCGGCCTCATCGAAGAGCGAATCGGTATCGGGTCCCGAAAGCCGGATCTCCACCGGATTGCTGAAGGGCGGACCGAGATAGAGCAGCCGAATGAACGGCGTCAGATCGGGAAATTGCTCCCGGCAGAAGGTTTTGAGCCGCGGGATCAGCGCGGCATCACACCATTCGGCGGCGGTGGCGTTGATCAACAGGTAGGCGTATTCCGGGCTGTCGGGTTCGGGGATGTAGTTGAGAACGTAGCGCGGTGCGCCCTTGCCGATGAAGGCGGCCCAGTCGATGATGCCGGAGCCGGTCGGGTCGCCGGAGGTGTTTCCGCTGGTCTCTCCGGTGGTGGTGCCGGGGTCGGTGCCGCCGGTGCGGGGGTGCCGTTGGGTCGCCAGCCAGGCGTCGACGGCGGCGACCACCTCGCGGGTGCGGACGATGGGGGAGCCCACCGGCAGCCGCAGTTCGGCGAAGCAGATGGGCTTGTCGTTGGGCGGAAAAAAGACCTGCGGGATGCGGCCGAAGCCGATGACGGCGGTGACGAAGGCAAGGCCGACCAGGGCCACCGGGATCAGGGGATGGCGGAGGGCCGCGGTCAGGGTGCGCCGGTACCAGCGTTTGATGGCGGTGTCCCGCGGCATGACGCCGACCTGCGGCCGGGGTACGAACCAGGTGCACAACAACGGGGTCATGGTCAGTGACAACAGCCAGGAACTCAGCAGGGTGATGGTCAGCACCTTGAAGATCGGCGCGGTATACTCGCCGGTGAGGGATTCGGCCAGGAAGATGGGCAGGAAGGCGGCGGCGGTGGTAAGTGACGAGGTCAACAGCGGGACCCGCAGTTCGGTGGCGGCGTCGACGGCGGCGGCCACCGGTGTTTCGCCCTCGCCGATACCCACCATGATGGCCTCGGACATGACGATGGCGTTGTCTACCAGCATGCCCAGGGCGATTACCAGTGACGCGAGGGAGACCTGGTCGATGCCGATGTGAAACCAGGACATGACCAGCAGGCCGGCGACGATGGTCATGGGAATCAGGGCGGCGACCACCAGTCCGGTGCGCAAGCCCAGAAACAGAAACATCACCAGCACCACGATCGCCACCGACTGCAGCAGGCTGCGGACGAAATTATCCACCTTGCGGGATACCTGCCGCGGCTGATCCGCGACGACGTGGAATTCGATCCCCAGGGGATAGTTACGGCGGAAGCGTTCCAGGCAGCGGTTGATTTCCTCGCCGAGCGTGATGATGTTGCCGCCTTCTTCGAGATTCACGGCAATGGCCACCGCTGGTTGGCCGCACCACGAGGCCAGGCCCGTCGGCGGATCGGTATAGCCCCGACGGACGGTGACCAGGTCGCCGAGAAAGGCTACCTCACGGCTGCCGGGGAGCGGGATCACCGTCTTCCGGATGGCGTTGAGATCGTCGTAGTTGCCGGTGGGTTCGAGAATAATCTGTTCGCGATCGGTATAGATCGTGCCGCCGGGATTGATGATGTTGCGGGCGCCGAGAATTTCTTTCAGTTGTGGTACCGACAGGCCCAGCTCGGCCAGCCGGGCGGTATGGTATTCAACAAAAATCCGCTCCTCCTGGATGCCGTGCAGCTCGATTTTGCCCACCTGGTCGACGAGCAGCAGCTCGTTTCTGACCTCGTCGGCGATGTCCTTCAGCCCGGCGCTGGCGAAGCCCTCGCCGGTGAGCATGACGATGATGCCGAAGACATCGCCGAATTCGTCGTTGACGTAGGGGCCGAGGCAGTCGGCGGGCAGTTCGCGGGCGGCGCGTTCGATCTTGCGCCGCAGATCATCCCAGATCGGCCGCAGGACGTGAAAGCGTTCCTCGATGTTGACGAAGATGATGGAAATACCGGGTTTTGATTGGCTGGCGATGAAATCGAGCTGGGGAATCTCCTGGATCGCCCGTTCGAGTTTGTCGGTGACCAGTTCCTCGACCCGTTCGGGGCCGGCGCCGGGAAGGTGGGTGACGACAAGGGCGGTGCGGATGGTGAAGCCCGGGTCCTCGGCCTGGGGCATACGGGTATACTGCCAGATGCCGGCTACCGCGATGACCAGCAGGAAGGCCAGGGTTACCCGGCTGCGCTCGATTGCCGCCCGGGTGATGTTCATGGTCGGGGCATGGCCGGCCGGACGGGCTGGCCGTCGGCAAGGAGGGTGACGCCGGCGGTAATCAGCAGTTCACCGGGCTCGAGGCCGGTGAGGATTTCGATGCCGGCGTCGGTCAGCGTCCCCACGGCAACCGGCCGTCGCCGGGCGACGGCGGTCAGGTTGCCATCGGTCGCCGCACCGTCGGTTTCGGCAATGAAGACAAAGCGTCCGTGCCGGTCCTCGCGGACCGCGAAGGAAGGCACGATGACGGCCGCCGTTTCAGCGCCGGTGTCCCGCAGCCGGACCGTTGCCGACATGCCGGGACGCAGGCGGGAATCCTCGTCCGCGATGACGACGACGAGGGGATAGGCCGCTCCCGCCCCGGCGGGGGCGGTGCCGATTTCATCGACGGTGCCGGCAAAGGTCCGGTCGGCAACGGCGTCAACCGTCACCTCCACCAACGCGGATTTCTTCAGCGTACTGACGGCATCCTCGGGGACGGCGGCCCGGACCTCCATCCGGTCGCCCTCGTTCAGCAGCAGCACCGGCTGGCCGGCGACGACGTTCTCGTTTTCCTCCGCCAGCAGCCGGGCCACGGTGCCGGCGGTCGGCACCCGGAGGATGGTGTAGGACAACTGCCGGCGCGCCAGCTCGAGCTGTTTACGGGCCGCATCCGCCTTGGCGGCGGTGGTCTCGGCGCGGGCGCGGACGCGGTCCTGTTCGGCGGCCGAGACACACCGGTCGGCGAACAGCGCCGCGATGCGTTCGAAGTCACGCTTTGCCTGCCGGGCCGAAGCCAGCGCTTCATCGAGGGCCGCCCGGGCGTGTTGCTCCCGGAGTTCGAAATCATGCCGTTCGAGGGTGGCGGCAACGGTGCCGGCGGTGAGGCGGTCGCCGAGCTTTACCGGGATGGCGGTGATGGTGCCGGGTACCCGGAAGCTCAGCCGGGTGTCGGCGTCCGCCTGCACGACCCCGTGAAAGGTGCGCGCCCCGGCCGCGGCCTGAAGGGTGACGCGCCGGACCCGCACCGTCCGCGGTGGTTCTTCGGTGCTTGTCGTCGGCTTATCGATGCAGGCAGCGCCCAACAGGACAAGAAGAGCGGGGAGAATGAAAAACGCGACCGTGCGGGACCGCAGACCGTTACGCGGCCGGCGGAACGGAAACGGGACGGAGCGGAAGGTACCATAGGTGAAACCGAGACAACTGCCGGGATACGGCAAAACAGGACGGCACGGTAACAGCTTCAGCTTCGCGGCGCGCAAAAGCCGAGGCATGAGGCGTACACGGGAGTACGCCAAATGACTCAGCTTGCAGCGCAACGAAGAAGATGGAGTGGTCACAAAGCCATCATCGTTGACTGGCGGCATGGAAGCACCTGAAATCCGCTGATCCGGTTTACTCGCGGCACCCGTCGGCATGGTTTTGCCCCGGCGGAATGCGGCATCAGGACGGGTACCTGTGGGCAAAACCGATTCCGCCGTGGTCGGCGTGATGGCCGCACACGGTCTGCCTACGGCATCTGTCCGGGGACGGCGGGCAGGCTGACGCCGGTCGGTGGAAATGAATGACCATTCGTTTTTTGCGCCAGCCTACCCACTTGCGAAAGAATCTGCAAGGGGAATTTTACGAAAGTTTTTGGGGATTGGCCCGGTGATCGCTATCCTCGGACGGTGTCGGGCAGGCCGAAACGGCGGGGCCACGGGAAGGTGCGTCGGCTGAAGGTGCCGAGGCGGGGGTAATCCGGTGCCTGGCGGCCGTCGAACAGGCGGCAGGCGCGGTAGTAGAGCAGGTCGCCGAGCCACAGTCGGAGGAAGGCCGGGTCGCGGCGGGCAAGGGAAAGAAGATGGGCCGGAATCGCCGCGCCCTGGAGCAGGGGGCCGGCAAGTTCCGACGGGTCGCGGAAGCATTCCCAGTCGCAGCGGCGGCAGTCGGGCTGCCGTGTCAATGCCCGCCGGTCGAGCCGGTGCAGGGGGCCGAGTTTTTCCGTGCCGCGGTAGCCGCAGGGGTAAGTGTTGCCGTCGGCGGCGTCGATGAAGAAGAAATCCCGGCCGCCGCGGCAGGGGTAGCCAAAAACGCCTTCGCGGTACTGGCGGATCAGGGCATGGAGGGCGCTGCGGGGGGTGAAGATGCGAATCTTTTCCCGGTAGACCGGAATGGTGTCGAGCATGGCCTGGTAGATGAGTGCCTTCTCCGTCCGGGTGAAGCGCACCAGATCTTCACAGGAAGTGGCGGCGTACACCGCCGCGGTGTCCGCCGTTTCCGGCACGCTCATGGGATAGCAGGCGTTGACCATGGTGAACCCGAGGTCGATCACCCGGCGGTAGAAGGATGAGAAGGCGAGGCGGAAATCGTTGTAGAACGCCTGCACCCGGTGGCCGCCGGGATCGTCCCCGGCGGTCAGGGCACCGGTGGCGGTGATCGGTGTGTGCCCGCCGACATGGCGGTTGATACCGAGATTGGCGGTGGGGTAGATGCCGGCGCGATGAAACTCCTCCAGCGCCGCGGCCATGCCGTCCATGAGCCCGGGAAAGCCGCGCTGGGAGTCGTGGGTTGCCGGGTCGGCGGAATCGATACTGATCCAGAAGTTGCGCAGGGGGGTGGCGGCCAGGCGGTCGGCGATGTGTCGCACCCGATCGCGGCCCGCCGGCCGTTCGGCGCCGCGGCAGAAAAAGCCGTTGGTGCCGGTGCGGATGTAGGGGATACCGGCGCTGCCGGCATATTCGAGCAGCTCGATCAGGCGGTCGAGTTCGAGCAGCGGCTCGCCGCCGGTGAAGGAGAGCGCCTGCACCCCCTGCGCGGCGGCGGCGTCGATGGTGCGCTTGACCGCGTCGGTGGGCAGGGAGGTGCGGATCATCTCCCGGTTGTCGATCCGCATGCCGCACTGGGGGCAGCGGGCGTTGCACCGGGTGGTTAACTGGATTACCACCTGTCCCGGCAGCCGCCGGCGCAGGATCAGGTCGGAGAGGGTGTGGAAAACCCGTTGTGCCATGGAAGTGCCATCACTTTCCGTAACGTGAACCGGTATCCTCGCGGGGTGTCGCCCGCCGGGTGTCTGTGGGGGTGGCGATTTGCCGCCCCGGATTTACGGCGATATTTCCTGTCCGGCCAACCCGGCGATGGTCGCCGAACGCCGCGCTGCCTCGCTGGTTAGGTGTACCCGACCGGCGGTGCAGCGCCGCATCCGGAGCGGTTACGAAGCCATCAGAACTTGACCCGCGGCGTTTCCTTCTCCGCCTCCGGCACCTCGTAGTAGGCTGCCGCCTCCACCCCGGCAAGCCCGGCAAAGAAGCGTCCGAGGAAGGTCCGGCGGTACGTGTTCAACTGGCGTACGGTGTCGTTATAGCGTTTGCGTTCCACCGCGATGCGGTTCTCGGTGCCCTCGAGGCTGTCCTGGAGCTTGAGGAATGACTGGTTCGCCTTGAGATCCGGGTAGCGTTCCTGGAGCATCAGCAGGCGCGACAGGGCGCCTTCGAGCCCGGTGGCGGCCGTCGCCCGCGCCGCCGGCCCCTGGGCGGCGAAGTATTTTGTCCGGGCCTCGGCCAGGCGGGTGAAGATCTCCTCCTCGTGGGCGGCGTAGCCCTTGACCGTTTCCACCAGGTTGGGGATCAGGTCGTAGCGCCGTTTGAGCTGGTTTTCCACCTGGGCCCACTGGCTTTTGACCGCCTCGTCCATGGTGATCGCCCGGTTGTAGCCGGACATCACCCAGCTGCCGGCCATCAGGGCGATAATCAGGATGACCGCTAAAAAGATCAGGATTCCCTTCAACGTGCCGCTCATGTCGTATCTCCCGCAGGACAATGGGTATCCTGCCTAATCTTTGGTTGTAAGAATCGTGTGAGTAGTCGGGGCCAACCCGGAGATCTGGTATTTTCCGCCTTGAGGCGGTCGCTGGTGGCTTCCTTCATGTTATCGACGTCGGGGTCGGTATCGTTCCTGTCCGTGGCGTGTGCCGAGTTCATCGCAACGTTATGTGATGGTACATCACTGCCGAAAGCAGGGTGGGGCGATGACTTCTGTCTCCTGAATTCTGTCTCCCGCTTCCTCACCACCCGCCCGAGGCGCCCCCGCCGCCGAAACCGCCGCCCCCGCCGCCGAAACCGCCACCGCCGAAGCCACCACCGCCACCGCCGCCCCAGGAGCGGTTGCGACCGCCCATGGCGGAGAACAGCAGCATCATCAGGGCCAGGCGGGGGTTGCGAATGACGAAGATCGCCAGGATGATGAAAAAGATAATGCTGAGGATGCGCGCCAGAATGGATGGCGGGCCGCGAATCGAACGGTTGCCCGCAACGGGGCGTTGCGGGGCGATGTCGGCCGGGGCTTCGAGAGTGACACCGGCATCGTTCGCGATGGTCAGTGCCATGGCCGAGACCGCGGCGGCGATGCCGCGGCCGAAATCGCCCTGGCGGAACCACGGGACGAGATAGTCGCGCCCGAGGCTGCCCACCATGCTGTCGGGCAGAATACCTTCGAGGCCGTAGCCGATCTCGAAGCGGTAGCGCCGGTCGCCGGTGGCAATCAGCAGCAGGGCGCCGTTGTCGACCCCGGCCCGGCCCAGTCGCCAGCGGTCGTGGGCGACTTCCAGGGCGAGATCGTCGATGGGCCGGCCGTCCAGGGCTTTCACCGTGAGGACCGCCACCTGGGCCCCGGTGCGCCGTTCCAGTTCCCGCAATAGACGGTTGAGTTGGCCTTCGCGGCCGGCATCGATGATGCCGGCCAGATCGACTACCGGGTCCGGCGGGCGGGCGGGGATGTTATCGGCGGCGGCCAGGCCCGGGAGGCCGGCGGCGGCGAGGAAAAGAACCCCGAGCGCCAGTCGCCGTGCCCCGCCACCGATGTTTCTAAACCAGCGCATCGACCTGTCTCACCAGGGATGTCAGCACCGCGTGGGCGTCTTCGAACAGCCGGTTGAGCATGTCCCCGGCCGGCTTCCGGCCGCTGCCGCCGATATCCATGATGCGGACGAACACATCGGCGCCGACGCCGGCGCGGGCGCCGAGGGTCGCGGCCACCGCGGCCGCCGGCAGCGGCGGGGTGCCGGCGAAGAGATAGATCAGGGCCCTGAACACCGGCAGGGTATTGGCCGCTGCCTGCCGCAGGGCGCGGGCAAGCTTCTCGCGGTCGCCGGCGGCGGCGATATAGGCCTGCCGCAGGCCGATGCTCCGCACCCGGAGTTCCCGTTCGCACTGGGTGCGCAGATCGGCCCGGTCGATTTCCAGGGTCGCCGGCAGGTCGTCACCGTGGACCGTCTGGTGGACGAATTTCAGCTCGAGATATTCCACCGGAAAAACATCAAGTGAATGACTGATGATTTCCGGGGTCAGCACCAGGGGAACGGCGATGCCCTGCCGGCCGTAGCGGGTGCCCAGCGGTGCCAGAGCCTCCAGCCGCGCCAGGTCGAGATCGGTGAGCAGGATCAGGGACTCGATCTCCGCGGTGTCGGGGGCGTAGTCGCCGGTCACGACGCTGCCGGTGAGATGCACCGAATGCAGCGCCGGACCGAAGACGGCGCGCACGTCGTCAAGGAAGGGTTGAAACAGCTTGCGCGCCCGGGGATGGATGGGCAGGGAATCCTTCACCGTTTGGCCCCGGTAATGGCCACCGGCTCCCGCGGCACGTCGCGGTATGGCCCGTGGGTGGTGGTGGGGACGGCGGCGATGGCGTCGATGACGTCGAGCCCTTCGATCACCTTGCCGAAAACGGCATAGCCGGCGCTGCGGGCGTTGTGGTCGAGGGAGGCGTTGTCCTGCAGATTGATGAAGAACTGCGAGGTGGCGCTGTCGGGGTCGCTGGTGCGGGCCATGGAGAGGGTGCCGCGCAGGTTTTTGAGGCCGTTGTCGGCCTCGTTGACGATGGGTTTGCGGGTGTCTTTACGCTCCATGTCGGCGGTGAAGCCGCCGCCCTGGATGACGAAGCCGGGGATCACGCGATGGAAGATGGTGCCGTCGAAGAAGCCGGCATCGATATAGGCGAGGAAGTTCTCCACCGTCTTCGGTGCTTCTTTGGGGTAGAGTTCGATGACCATGGCACCTTTCGAGGTTTCCATGGTGACCTTCGGGTTGCCGGTGTCGGCGGCCTGCGCGCTGGTGGCAATGGTGGTCAGCAGCACGACGAGGGCAAGGGCGAGCAGGATGCGCATGTAAATATCTCCTTGTTTACGGGATTGATGTCCGCCGGCTTGGAGCAACTCCAGCCGTTGTGGGTTCGCGATTTCCAGTGCCGCGACGTTTTGCTCATGGGTCCGCGATTTCCGGCGCCGCGGCGTTCCGGTTCATGCCGTTATTACCCCTCGGCACGATTTAGTCCGGTCATTATCCGGAGGGAACGACGTAGTCCACCGCGGCGATATGTTCCGCCGCCGCGGTTACGAGCGTGAGCACCTCCTGATGCGCCGGATGAACCTGGTAGCGCTTCAGGGCGTCGAGATCGGCGAAGGTGGAGACCAGAGCGAAATCGCCGGAGCGGGGCGAACGGACGACGTCGCGGCCGAACTCGAGGTCTTCGATCTCGTCGATCACCGCCGGCAGGCCGCCGAGCTTCGCCGCGATGGCATCGATCTGGGCGGCGGTGGTTTCCGGCTTGAACTTGAGAAAGATAAGGTGTCTGATCATGATCTGTCAACCTTTCCTCAACGGGTGGTTGCCTGGCGCAGCGCCCGCCGCCATCCGGCCAGCAGTTCGTCGCGCCGGGTGTCGTCCAGCGCCGGGCGGAAGCGGTCGTCCTGCTGGCCGAGGCCGGCGAGTACCTCGCTGCCGCGCCACAGTCCGGCATGGAGACCGGCCATGAACGCCGCGCCGCGGGAGGTAGCCTCCAGCACCGGCGGCCGGCGGACGATTTTTGCCGCGATGTCGGCCTGGAACTGGAGCAGGAAATTGTTCTCCGCGGCGCCGCCATCCACCGCCAGCTCGGCGATGGTGCTGCCGGTTTCCCGCTCCATGGCGTCGATCACGTCCCGGGTCTGGTAGGCCATGGATTCCAGCGCCGCCCGGATAAGGTGATTCCGGTTCGCGCCGCGGGTGAGGCCGACGATGGTGCCGCGGGCGTCCATGTCCCAGTGCGGGGTGCCGAGGCCGGTGAAGGCCGGCACCAGATAGACGCCGCCGTTGTCGGGCACCGCCCGTGCCGCCGCCTCGCTGTCGGCGGCACGCTCCAGCAGGCCGAGCTGGTCGCGTAGCCACTGGATTGCCGCTCCGGCGATGAAAATGGATCCCTCGAGGGCATAGCAGGGACTGCCGCTGCCGTCAACCGCCAATGTGGTCAGCAGGCCGTGGTTGGCCCGTATCGGCCGGTCGCCGGTGTTCATCACCAGGAAGCCGCCGGTGCCGTAGGTGTTCTTGGCCGACCCGGCACTGAAGCCGGCGTGGCCGAAAAGCGCCGCCTGCTGGTCGCCGGCGACGGCGAGGATGGGTACCCCCTGGAGTTCCGCCAGGCCGTCCACGGTACCGAAATGGTCGAGGGATTTTTTTACCGTCGGCAGGTGCCCGGCAGCGATTTCGAAGAGCTGCAGCAGATCGTCGTCCCAGCGGCGCCGGTGGATGTCGAACAGCAGGGTGCGGGCGGCGTTGGTAACGTCGGTGAGGTGTTGCCGGCCGCCGGTGAGGCGCCAGATCAGCCAGGTGTCGACGGTGCCGACGAGCAGATCGTCATGGTAGGTGGGGTGCAGGTGAGCGAAAAGCCATTTGAGCTTGGAGCCGCTGAAATAAGGGTCCAGCGGCAGCCCGGTTTTTTCGCGGATACGGCCGGCGTAGGGCATGAGTTCGCGGCAGATATCGGCGCTGCGGCGGCACTGCCAGACGATGGCGTTATGGACCGGGCGACCGGTGTGACGGTTCCAGGCGACGATGGTTTCCCGCTGGTTGGTGATGCCGATGCCGGCGACACAACCGCGGCGGTTCCGCATCACCTCGGCGATGGTTTCCCGGACCGTCAGCCAGATCTCGTTCGGGTCGTGTTCCACCCAGCCCGGCTGGGGATAATGCTGGGTCAGGGGACGCCGGGCGACGGCCTCGGGCAGCCCATTTTTGTTGTAGAGCACCGTGGTGGTGCCGGTGGTACCCTGATCGATGGCGAGGATGAGTTGAGGCATGGCGCTTTCGGCATTCAGGAGTTGGAAGTCAGAATTCGGAAGTCGGGAAAATGCCTGCGAAAGCCGGAAGCACCAATGTCACTGGTAATGCAACAGGGGTTTCACGGATCTCATTACGTACAGATTCCATCGTCATTTTAGCTTATTAGCAGAAAATGAGGTCTATGCCAATTACAATGCTCGGGAATATGACGCTGCATCGGTGGTAAGACCGTGACAATTCTCAATATGCCGGGTGTGGGCGGTGCGAACAGGCAGAGGGCAACGCAGAGGATTGAGGGGGCGAAGCCGGTTTACGGGTGAAAGATCGAGGCGGGATAATCATTCCGCAGACCGCATTCCACCGTGGCCCAGAAACCGACGAGAATCGCCTCGGCGGCATCGTGGCGCAGGGAGGTGGGTTTCGGCGCGCCGGACCAGTCGATGACCCGGCGGGCGAGGATGTCGGCGGTGTCCTTGGCGGCGGTCTTGTTTCGTCGGTGACGGGGGATAAGCAATGCCGGGCGCCAGCGATCGGCGTGGGTGACGACGGCGGCGAGATTGCGGCGGGCGGCCTCACGGAGCCAGCAGTCGGCGAGGATTCCACCTCCTTCCACCACCAGCCAGCCGAGGCGGGGGAGGTCGTCGAGAATGGCCGCCACGGCCCGTTTCAGCCGTTCGCGGGTACCGAAATTATGCGACCGGTACCAGTGCAGCCGGCCGCCGGCGTCATAGAAGGCGAGGCCGGTGCGCAGCCCGGCATCCACCGCCAGCAGCCCGCCGGCGTTCGCGCCGCAGATCCCGGTGACGGGTTCATTCGTCGGGATAGCCATCGGGATTCCGGCGCTGCCAGTGCCAGGCGTCGGCGACCATTTCTTCAATTCCGCGTTCAGCGCGCCAGTTCAATTCCTGATCCGCCCGCGAGGGGTCGGCGTAGCAGGTGGCGATATCTCCCGGCCGCCGGTCGACGATCCGGTAGGGGATCATCACCCCCGCCGCCCGCTCGAAGGCGGCCACCATCTCCAGCACGCTGTTGCCGCGGCCGGTGCCGAGATTGAAGATTGCGGCACCCGACGGCGCCTTCGCGAGATATTCCAGCGCCCGCAGGTGGCCCAGCGCCAGATCCACCACGTGAATGTAGTCGCGTACCCCGGTGCCGTCGGGGGTGGGATAGTCGTTGCCGAAGACCCGGAGTTCCGGCAGCCGGCCCACCGCCACCTGGGTGATGAAGGGCAGCAGGTTGTTGGGGATGCCGTTGGGGTCCTCGCCGATGCGCCCGCTTTCGTGGGCGCCGACGGGATTGAAGTAGCGCAGCAGGGCGACGCGCCAGCTGCGGTCGGCGGCGCACAGGTCGGTGATGATTTCCTCGATCATCAGTTTGGTGCGGCCGTAGGGGTTGGTGGGGCCGAGGGGGAAATTCTCGGTGATGGGTACCGTCGCCGGGTCGCCGTAGACGGTGGCCGAGCTGCTGAAGACCAGGGTTTTCACCCCCGCCGCCGCCATTACCTCCAGCAGGTTAACGGTGCCGGTGATGTTGTTGCGGTAGTAGGCTAAGGGCTGTTCCACCGATTCGCCCACCGCCTTGAGGCCGGCGAAGTGAATCACCGCATCCACCGGGTCGCCGTCCCGGAAGGCGGCGGCAAGGCCTTCGCGGTCCAGCAGGTCGACCTGGCAAAACCGTACCGGCGCGCCGCCCAGTTCCTCGATCCGGCGGACGGCCGCGAACCTGCTGTTGCACAGGTTGTCAACCACCGTCAGCTTGTGACCGGCGGTGAGCAGTTCGACGGCGGTGTGGCTGCCGATGTAGCCCGCACCGCCGGTAACGAGGATGTGCATGGTCGACCTTCCTTTTTTGTTGCTCCTACAATATAATTATAGTATGAAAATACAGGATCGAATAGATGCATTCCATGAGCCGCAAACCGCCACCATAGAGAACCTTTGCCAACAATGTATATCTGCCTTCCAATGCGGCGAGAAGGTTCTGTACTTCAGACATGGTAAGAACAACGGGTGGACTTTTCCGGCGTTTGCTGCGGATAGGTGCAATCTTGTTTTCAAGGGGTTTGTCAAGCACCTCCCGGTAAAGAAAAACCAGGGCATTCATGGCCTGACGCTGAGTGGATGCTGATACCTCTCCTTCAGTGGCGAGACAGGAAAGAAATCTTTCCACGTCCTCAGCTCCGAGTTGGGCGGGATGGGTTTTACCGCCGTAGTGGTGAATGTAACGCAGGATCCACTGGCAGTATGTCTGCTCGGTGCGATAGGCATAGTGGTGATACCGCAAAACTTCGCGGACCTGGTCCATGAGTTTCAATTTCGGGTTTGGTCTGAATTTCGAAGCATTTTCCATGTTGATTGCTTTAATATCGCAATAAGTGGAAAATGACAAGTAAAAATGTAATAGGTGGACAACGGGGAACAGGATTTTCCGTGTTTACCCGTTAATATCGTAATAAGTGGAAAATTTGGCCGTATATGTACATTGATATGACGGAATACTTTCCACTTATTGAACTGTTGGGCTTGCATATGGAGGCGATTATGAATGAGGTCGAAAAGAAGTTTGCAGCATTTCAAATAACAGAAGATGTTGTTGAAAAACAAAAAAACCTACAGAATTTGATTCAGACAGATAAAATTCCGATTTGCTTTCAAACTATAATTCAAACCGGGGAAACAACGAAGATCGAAAAGGGGGAGGTTCATTATGTCGAATTGGTCTGATCTTCTGAAAGAACTCGGTCAACTTGGGAGCCCGTTTGATGTATTGCGACGCAAATATCTATCGGAATTGCATGAATATACTAAAAGAAATATCATTTGCTACTATAGCGGTTTCCTGCAGAAACCTGAATTGCGAAGCAACAATGCGGTTAATGATGTCGATAAGAATGGTTTAATGACTGCAATAAATGGTCTTAATGTGGAGCTTGGTCTTGATCTCATTCTACATACCCCCGGAGGCGATACCGCCGCTACCGAATCTATAGTTGATTATCTTTGGCAGAAGTTTTCAGGAAACATCCGATGTTTCGTGCCTCAAATGGCGATGTCGGCAGGGACAATGATTGCTTGCTCATGTCGAGAAATATGGATGGGCCGGCAGTCGTCATTAGGACCGGTAGATCCCCAGCTCAATGGAATTCCAGCGCATGGCGTTATCGAAGAATTCAACAGAGCCTATAAGGAGATAACGAATGATCCACGTACTATTCCTGTATGGCAACCAGTTATCGCCAAGTATGGGCCGGCGTTTATTGGAGAATGCGAAAAGGCTGTCAAGTGGTCAACTGAACTTGTCACAGAATGGCTTAAGCGGAACATGCTCAAAGATGATCCTCAAGTGGACCAGAAAATTGAAACCATTCTTAAAGAACTTAGTGATCATTCCGTTAGTTATGCCCATAATCGTCACCTGTCTCTGCAGAAATGTAGGGACATAGGCCTCAACGTACTTCAACTTGAGGATGACCAAGAGTTGCAGGAGAGGGTTTTATCGGTGCATCATATTTTCTTCCATACTCTTGGTAGCACGTCTGCTTTTAAGATTATCCAAAACCACAAAGGAATTGCATATATCTTACAAGCGCAAAATGTTCTAATTCCTCAACAACCGCAAAAGGCTAACTTTAAACCAGAGCAGCAAGACATACCAGAAGAAAAAGAGCCCAACAACCGCATAGACAGCGGACCGGGAAAACAATGCCATTTTTAGCTTTTTCACAGTCATCATTGAACTTTGCATTTCCATAGGCCTTGGTAGTTTTCCCGGCCGGTCATGCGGAGCGTTAGATTAAAAAAACAAGAGTATAAATTTGAAAAAAGACAAAAAACAAGAAGAATGGCCTCAGGATAATAAGAATTATCTATTTAAAAATCTCTCAACGTCAGAAAGGTGGACAATTTCTTTAGTATATTCTCAAACATGGAAAAAACTAGTCAATATCAAAAATTTAAAAAAGAATGAGCGCGCTTACTTTAAATTATATTTTAAAGAAATCCATGCACGTTATTATTTACGAGTTATACAAGGTCACCCATACGTTAATTCATCTAGAATTATTCTAAATTTCTTGTTGTCCAAAGCAAACGAAAACTTGCGTGCTCTTCTTTCTGGGCTTCAATCATACAATCTTACTGTTTTTGTTCACGCCATAAGGTCTCAAAT
>JAFGAM010000105.1 GCA_016933675.1 Candidatus Anaeroferrophillacea bacterium | reverse complement strand
GCCGAGGTGACCTTCGAAACCCAGTCTGGGCGTTACCGCTGTCACTGGAGCCAACACCGGGCACGCAAGAAGCCGGATGGCGAACTCCAGGCCCCGAAACACGAAATCGCCAATGCCGATTCGGGCGAGATCTTCGAATCCAGGATCAGAGGGGTTGCCGACCAGATCGAGTCGGCTACCGGCATGGACTTTGACCGCTTCACCCGCTCCATGTTGCTGGCCCAGGGCGGCTTCGCCGCATTCCTGCAGGCGGCACCGGATGATCGGGCTCCGATCCTGGAGCAGATAACGGGCACCGAGATCTACAGCCGGATATCCATCCGTGTCCATGAACGAAAGCAGCAGGAGCGGGACAAGCTGAACCTGCTCCTGGCGGAAACGGCAGGCATCGTGATTCTTGAGCCGGAGCAGGAACAGGAGACCCGGCAGGCACTCGAGGCCAAGCAGAAGCAAGAGACCGACCTTGCGGCTAAATCCATTGAGACCGGGAAAGCCATTGCCTGGCTTACCGCCATCGATGGGCTGAAGAAGGAAATCGGCAACCTGGCCGATGAAGCGAGCAAGCTGCAGGGCGATATCGAGGCATTCAAACCGGATCGTGAAAAGTTGGGCCGGGCTTTGCATGCTGCCGAACTTTCCGGCGCATACGCAACACTCACCGCCACCCGCAAACAGCAGGCGGATGACAGAGCAGGCTTGAAAACCGAGGAAGAGGCTCTTCCTGGACTGGAATCCTCCGCCAAGGAACTGGCCGAGGTGCTGAAATCGGCTGAGCAGCACACCGCCCGGGCCAAAGAAGAGCTGAAAGCGGCCGCGCCGACATTGCAGCAGGTTCGCTCCCTGGATCAGAAACTTGCCGATCAGAAAAAAGCAGTTTCGGAAGGTGATGCGGGCTGCAGGAAGGATGCGGCCAGGATTGATGCAGACCAAAAAGCCCGGCGCAAAGAGCAGGAAAAACGATCCCAGGCTCACGAAACGCTGCAGCTTGTGGGCGGCTACCTCACAGAGCATGCACAGGATGAATGGCTGATCGGCGGTCTGGCTGGGGTTGAGGAACAGTTGGGCGGCCTGCTCTCCAAGCAAAAAGAAATCGTCCAAAAAGAGGTGGCTCAAGAAGCGGCCACGACGGCTCTGGAACTGGCGGCAAAGTCACTCGACGACCGCCAGAAACAATCCGGCATTCGGATGCAGGAGCTGGAGGACGCCTCAAAGCAGCTTCAGCAGGGCAAGGATGCGTTGAGCCAGTTGCTGGGAGACCGCTTGTTGCGGGAATACCGCACCGAGAAGGACACCCTGCTGCGTGAAATGGCGTACCTCGCGAAAATTGCGGAGCTTTCAGACACCCGCGCAAAACTGGAAGACGGCAAGCCCTGTCCCCTCTGCGGCGCGACCGAACACCCCTTCGCGGCAGGGAATGTCCCGGTTCCCGATGAAACCGAACAGAAGATAAACGCCCTGACCAGGCTGATCAGGAAAGCCGAGGATCAGGAGGCCGCCATCAGGAAACGCGAAAAAGCAGAAAGCCTGGCCCGCAAAAATCTGACGGAGGCTGAAAAGCTGGAGTCGGCAGCGGATAATGACAAGAAGGCCGCCGAGAAAACCCTGACGGAATTGCAGGCTGCCCTCGCGACCCTGCTAACCGGCTTTTATGATCTCAAGCTGGCAGTGTCCGGGAAACTTCAGCCACTCGGCTACGCTGTTGATTTTTCAGATCCGCAATCCACAATCCGCAATCTGCAATCAAAAATCATCATGTGGCAGGTCCAGGTCAAGAAAAAAGCGGACATCGAGAAACAGATTGCCGACATCGACAGCGAGGTGAAGCGGCTGGATGCGGTTATCGAAACCCAAGGCACCGCCCTGGCCGAAAAGCTGGAACGCCTGGCGACCTCGAAAAAGGAACTCACCGCCGGAAGGGAAGAGCGTAATGCCCTGTACGGCGACAAGAATCCCGACGATGAGGAGCGCCGTTTAAACAAGGCGATTTCTGCCGCCGAAGGGGCCGAAAAGCAGGTCAGAGAAGGGCATAATGAACTCCAGCAAAAATGGCATACCGCGAAGGCCCATGTCGAATCTCTGAAGAAACGCATCGACCTACGAAAGCCGGAACTGAGAGGTCTTGAAACCGAATTCTCCGCAGCGCTTGCGCCCGTTGATTTTTCAGATGAAGCACAGTTTTTGGCGGCCATACTACCCTCTGAACGGAAGGCTGAGCTGGCGGCTACGGCCAAGGATCTGGATGAACGCCAAACGGATCTGAAAGCCAGACAGAAGGATCGGGAAACGCGCTTGACCACGGAGATGGCCCGCAAACTCACCGACAAGTCGCTGGAAGAGCTCGAGCCGCAATTCAAGGAGCACGAGGAGGCTCTGAAAGAGCTGCGGGACATCATTGCCGGTCTCAAGCACAAGCTCAGTGAAAATACGGCGGCAAAAGAGCGGCTAAAGGAAAAGCAGGCAGCGATCGAGGTCCAGAAAAAGGAGTGCCGCCGGTGGGAAAACCTGCACGAATTGATCGGCTCCGCCGACGGTAAGAAGTACCGCAATTTTGCTCAGGGGCTGACCTTCGAGATGATGATTGGTCACGCCAACCGGCAACTGCAGAAGATGACCGACCGCTACTTGCTGGCCCGGGACGATGCTCAGCCGCTGGAGCTCAACGTGGTCGACAACTATCAGGCGGGGGAGATTCGCTCCACGAAGAACCTTTCCGGCGGCGAGAGCTTTATCGTCAGCCTGTCCCTGGCGCTGGGGTTGTCCCAGATGGCCAGCAAGAATGTCCGGGTGGATTCGCTGTTCCTGGATGAAGGCTTCGGCACCCTGGACGAGGAAGCCCTCGACACCGCCCTGGAAACCCTCGCGGGCCTGCAGCAGGACGGCAAGCTGATCGGCGTCATTTCGCACGTGCCCGCCTTGAAGGAGCGGATCAGCGCCCAGATCCAGGTCACGCCGCAAACCGGAGGCCGGAGCCGCATATCCGGGCCGGGGTGCGGCAGGTTGGGCGGTGCAGCGTCGGACCCCGTCGAGGCAGATTGACTCGAGAACCGGTTACATCATCACCTCGACGTCGTAATCGGCAAAGGCATGATCGCCGGTAACGATACCGGCCTTTTCCCGCATTGCGGTGGCAATAATAAAATGATCGGCAGGATCTCGGTGATGCCAGGGAAGCTTGTTTGCTTTAAACATAATATTGATATTTAGCGATGAAAATGTCGGATCATGATGCTCAACCGCTCTCCGGATCGGCATGTAATTCCCGGTCATTTTCCGTTATTTTATTCTTGATATAACGGCAAACCCCGTGGTACAAACCGGCTGCATTAGAAAATTCACCCCCACGGGGAGCGCATGTCCTTCCTGTTTCCGACCACCTTCATGCTGCACGCCGCCGCCGCCCTGCTGGCCCGGTTTTCGACCCCGGGACGCGGCCGTGCCGTCATGGCCGCCGCCGTAGCGGTGCAGTGTGCCTGGTTCGGGCTTCATGTCCGACGGCACGGCGTCCTGCCGGTGTTCACTCCGGTCGAGGCCCTGCAGTGCGCCGGCATGGTCCTCGGCCTGCTCACCCTGTTGGCCGGCCCGCGCACCACGGCACCGACGACAGTCCTGCGGTGGGCCGCCATCGCCACCACGCTGATGGCCGGCGGCGCCATCATCCTGCCGGCGCCGCATCCCTGCTTCGACTACAACCATGTCTATCTCCCGGCGGTGGCCTTCCACGTTTTCCGCCGCCTGGCCCTGGCAGCCGCACTTTTCTCCTCGGCGCTGTTCATCGCCGCGCTCCGGAGGAACGGTGCCGAAGACGGCGAAATCGGGACCGGGGCAATCCTCCGCCACCAGGGACGCAACGCGCTGCTGGCGGCGCTGGTACTCTATCTGCTCTCCGAAGACACCGGCATCCTCTGGTGCCTGTACGGCTGGGCCGACGTCTGGCAGTGGTCGCCGGGATTCATCATCTCCTCGGCCGTCCTCATCTATCTCATGCTGGCGCTGCATCTTCCCGGCGGCAGCCGCCGCAACGGTTCTTCGTGGTACGCCGTTCTCGGTCTGCTGGGCGGGCCCCTGATGCTCGCCGCGCAACTGCTCAAGCCGTGATCCGCGGTACCGAATCGTCATGATGAACAAGCCTGTTTCCCGCCTCTCTTCGCTGCGCTTCACCACCTGGCTGCTGGCCGCCCTGTGCTTCTGGTTTCCCGGCTTTCTGCCGCTGGTCCACCGCGGCGGCGGCCATGAAGTGACCCGCATCATGAACCACGGCCTGGTGCAGGACTGGCTGCTGCACGATGCCGGCGTCGGCGATGGACTGAAAATCTGGTTTCTGGGCCTCGTCCTGCTCATGGCGCTGCTGGCGCTCAACCTCACTATCTGCACCTGGCGGCGCTTCACCCCCGGCCGGGGAGGAACTCACCCCCGGATCGTGCTGATGTTTCTCATCCACCTCACCTTCGGCCTGCTGTTGCTGGCCCACGGCGCGGGCTTCTTTCTGGGCTGGAAACCACCGCCGGTCGCCCTTCGGGCCGGCGAATCCATTCATCCCGGCACCAACCCCGCCTGGAACCTGGCGGTCACCGGGATCGATTTCCGCAGCGACCCGGCAATCCTGACGAAACCGCGGCGCCGCTGGACCCGTCACGACTTCGATTACGCCCGCAACACCGCCGATATCGTTCTCGAACGGAACGGCAGCCGGCTGCTCGCCGGCCGGATCGCCACCTACCGCCCCCTGCGGCGGGGCGACGTCCAGGTGACCCTGCTGGGATTCACCCCGCCGGCACCCGGCAGCAACAGCCCCGGCGTCAGACTGCTGGTCACCCGGGCGCCCTGCGCCCGGCCGGTGGTGTGGCTCTTCCATGCCCTGATCCTGTTCACGTTCTGCTATGGCATCGCCACCTGGAACCCGCCGGCAGCGGCAGGTTCCGGATCGCAACCCGAAAAGGAGGAAATTAAGATGAAACGCAACCGCTTGCTGACCGCCGCCTGGCTGATCGTCGCCCTGACCCTGGGCACGGCCCTGCCGGCTACCGCCGCCGAGGATCGGGATTCCGCCGCCGGCGGCAGCGTCTTCACCCTGGGCGAGGTGGTCGTCACCGGCCACGACGAGACCGTCACCCAGGTGAGCACCAGCGAGACCATCGACATCGAGCAGCTCGAACTGACCAACAGCGTCACCGTCGGCGAGGCACTCAACATCCTGCCCGGCATCGTTTCCACCATCGGCACCAAGAATGAACATTACTTCACCGTCCGCGGCTTCAACCAGAAGTACGTACCCATCTTCCTGGACGGCATCCCCATCTCGGTACCCCACGACGGCTACGTCGATGCCGGCGTGCTGTCCACCGACAACCTGGCGCGGATCACCGTCACCAAGGGGGTCAGCTCGGTACTCTACGGCTGCAACACCATGGGCGGGGTGATCAACCTGGTGAGCCGGCGGCCGGAACGGGCCTTCGAGGGCGACGTCAGTCTCGGCGTCCGGGAAGCGGACGGCTGGCGCACCGCGGCCAATGTCGGCACCCGGCAGGAAAACTGGTACCTGATGCTCGGCGCCAGCTACCTTGACCAGCGGAGCTTCAACCTGCCGGACAACTTCGACGATGACCGCAACGAGCACGGCGACACCCGCACCAACTCCTCCCGCGAAAATTTCACCGGCTCGGTGAAGGTAGGCTGGACGCCGGCTGAAGGGCATGAATACGCCATCGGCGTGAACGTCGTCGAGGCGGAGCGCGACGTACCGCCCCACACCTTCGCCACCAAACCGCCGATGCGGAAATACTGGAAGTTCACCAACTGGGACAAGCTCACCACCTACCTCATCGGCGACTCGAAACTGATGGACGGTCTGGAACTCAAAACCCGGCTCTTCCGCGACGACTACGACAACACCCTCAACGCCTACGACAGCGCCGATTACGACACCCAGTTCGCCCGCTACGCCTTCCACAGCGTCTACGACGACTACTCCTGGGGCGGCTCCATGACGCTGCGCAGCGAACAGCTCAAGCGCCAGAAGCTGAGCCTGTCGTTCCACTACAAGGAAGACGTCCACGAGGAACAGGACGATTACAGCACCCCGTGGGAACGGTACGAGGCCACCACCTGGTCGCTGGGGCTGGAGGATGACATCCGCATCACCGACCGCCTCTCCCTGGTCCTCGGCATCAGCTACGACATGCAGGATCCGGAATATGCCAACGGCGCGAAGGTACGGGACGACGACGACACCTTCAACCCCCAGGCCGGCATCCGCTTCGCCCTCACCGACCGCACCGTATTCCACGCCTCGGTGGGCCGCAAGACCCGCTTCCCCACCCTGCAGGAACTCTACTCCAGCTATCTCGACAACACCGTTCCGAACCCTGACCTGGAGAAGGAGACCGCGATCAACTACGAACTCGGCGTCGACCACGACCTTGGCGACCACACCCGGCTCTCCCTGGCGCTGTTCTATTCCGACGTCGAAGATCTGATCGTCGAGCGCTACCTGCCCGACGGTTCCGACATGCAGGACAACATCGGCGAATCCCGCTTCCAGGGGATCGAGGCCTCGATCCGCACCACCATCCTGCCGCGCCAGGAGATCGTCGCCAGCTATACCTGGCTGGATGCCGAGGACCGCTCATCAGACCGCACCAGCGACCACATCGAGGAGGTATCCGATAACAAGGTCTATATCAGCGACACGGTGACAATCACCGACCGCATCCGCTTCTTCGCCGAATTCCAGTGGCATGACGACCGCTGGGAACAGGATCTCGACGGCACCTGGAACAACCTCGATGGCTTCGTCATTATCGACGCCAAGGTAATGTTCGATGTCATGGACAACCTCGACATCGAGGCCGGGGTCCAGAACCTCTTCGACGAGGAATACGAACTGAGCGAGGGCTATCCGCAGGCCGGTCGGACCGCCTTCGCGGAACTGCGCTACCGCTTCTGAGCCACGTCTGACGGACCGCGGCTCACAACGGGGACGCGCGGTAATCATCCCGCCGGTCCGTCGTCCGTACGCTGCGTGTCCATCCGGGGCAACCCGGATGGACACGTTTTTTTACCGTTTTCCCGTTATTCCCGGACAACCGGGCGAGCTCTCCCGAGTTTTTTCCGCCACCGACGGCACGTTGAACCGAAACATGGAGGCTTACAATGATATCTTCACCCCCCACCCACCCCAACAGATCTGCCCGCTGGACGACGGGCATCATCTTCCTGCTGGCGGTCATGCTGCTGCCGGCGGCGGCTTTCGGCGGCGGCGCCCCCGCGCCGGTGATGATCAGTATCACCGGCGCCGTGCGACACCCCCTCGAACTCACCCGGACAATGCTGACGGCGATGGAATCCCAGGCCCTGCAGGGCAACGACATCAGCCGCGACGGTTCCTACCGCGGGGTCTTCTCCTACCGCGGCGTGCCGCTCAAAAACCTCCTGGAGCTGGCCGGCATCACCAAAAAGGATCCCGGCTTCAAAAAGCCCATCGACACCGCCGTGCTGGTCAGAAACCGGAGCGGGCAGCAGGTGGCGCTGTCCTGGGGCGAAATCTTCTACCGCCAGCCGGGAAACGTCATTCTGGCATACGCCGGCACTCCCCTGCACCCGGCTCACGGCAACTGCCGGCGCTGCCACGAGGATGCATCGGTTTACGAAACGCGGCTGGCACCGCTTGGACGCACGGTCCCCTATCCGAAGCTGATCACCGCCGGCGACCGCCGGGCCGACCGCTGGATCGAGGATATCGTCGAGATCGAGGTAGTGGAACTGCCGGCGAAACCCGGTGACCGGAATCTGAAGCCGCTGTATGCCGCGGCGATGAGCATCGTCGGCCAGGTGGCCAAGCCCATGACCCTGACCGCGCTGCCCGCCGGCCTCGAGCGGCATGAGATCAATATTTACCAGGTGGGAGACGGCCGGATATACCACGGCCCGGGTGAACTCGCCTTCAGCGGCATCTCGTTTCAGGAACTGCTGCAATCGGTCGGTATCTGCGACGATCTGACGGCGGTGATCGTCGTCTGGTCGCCCGACGGCTACCGCTCACTGCTCTCCGTCGGCGAGGTGCTGCTGGGCAAAGACGCCGACCGGCTGCTGCTGGCCGACCACCGCAACGGCGAAAAGCTGTACGAGGACGGCCGCTTCAAGCTGGTGGTGCCCACCGACCTGATGGCCGACCGCTGGATCAAGGCCGTGGGGCAGGTGGACGTGCGATCGCTGGTGCAATGAAGCATCCGGCGACACACGCGGGTCACCGGGTTCTCCGAGCCTGACGACGGCCGCCGGCCGTACGCCCGGCAGTCCGCGACGGGCGCGCAGACTACCGCACCCGGGCCACTGACGGCCCGGGTGCATGGATTGCGGTTCGGACTTCCCGCGGTGGTGTAAGCCACGACCCCGCGTGGCGGCTTCAGGCACAGCAGGCGCCGAACTCGCCCGGACTTTCCTTGCCGGTGAAATGCTTGAGGCTGCGGATACACATCTTGTCCGGCGAACGCTTCGCCTCCTGTTTGGCGCCGGCGATGAGGTTGCCGATCTCCTCGGGCGAATAGATCCGGTTCATTCCGGGGGGCAGGATCAACACCGCGGCACTGACCGTGATCAGCGGGAAACGCCGCATCCCGCCCTCGCGATCCTTGGCGAGGATAAATCCCCGGCGAATAGCATCGGGATCATAAAAACTCTCCACATCACGGCGGAAGATCTCGATGATCTCCACTACCTCGTCGCGTACCCTCGCCGCCGCCAGATCTCGAATCCCCATGAAAAAATCGTCGCCGCCGATGTGCCCGGCAAAGCGTTCGGCATCCTGGCTGCGTGACTTCAGCAGTTCGGTGAACAGGAGGATCACCCGGTCGCCGTGACGGAAGCCATAGGTATCGTTGTAGGCCTTGAAATTATCGAAATCGAAATAGACCAGGGCGTAGGAAACATCGCGATCCAGCAGGGCGCGGGAAACATATTCGTAGATCAGCTTGTTTCCCGGCAGGCCGGAGAGCGGATTCTGGTCCCGGGCCAGAGCGAGGTTCTTGGCGTTGAGGATCTTGAGCAGCGACTGGGCGCTGAGGAAGCCGATGTATTCCATCCCGTCCACCACCAGGACGCCCTCGATCTTCGAGTTCATGGCATAGAGATCCACCAGCTTTTCCGCCGAAGAATAGACATCCACCGTCGGCAGCCGGCCAATGAAGCCATCCAGCGACATGCTGATGGTCCGGTTTTCGAGCAGATAGCGGCCGTAGCGCGAATAGGCCAGATCCTTGATCGCCGACTCACGGATGATTCCCTGGGGTTCACGGCGCTCGTTGACCACCGGAAAGAACGTCTGACTCGTACTTTGGCGAAAGATATCCAGCACCCGCAACAGGGGGGTAGCGGCGGAAATCGGTTCGATGTATTCGATCTCCTGCTGGATGAGTTCGTGATCCTTGCTGTCGCGGTAGCGGCGGTCGGCGGCCCCCAGCCGCGTCATCTCGTCGTAGCAGCGCCGCAGATCTCCGATATCCCGACTGGGATACTGGATGAGGTAGCCCTGTACCAGATCGCAGCCGATATTGCGACAGCTGTAATACTCCTTCTCGGTCTCGACCCCTTCGGCGATCACCGTCGCCCCCATCAGGTGAGCGATATTGACGATACTGGCAACAAATAGCCGCTTGGTCTGGTCGCGTTCGATGTCGCGGATGAAGAAGCGGTCGATCTTGACATAATCCGGCTTCAGGTAATACAGCAATTGCAGGCCGGAAAACCCGGTGCCGCAGTCGTCCACGGCAATCTGGAAGCCGCTTTTGCGCCAGCGGTTCATGCGGAACATGGCGGCCTCCATGTCCGGCAGCGGATGGCGTTCGGAGATCTCGATGCACAACACGCCGTTGGTCAGGCCGAAGCGTTTGAGCATCGACTGCGCCCCCTCGGTCTGCGGGCCGGGGTTGCCGTTTTCCTCGAAGGTCCGGTTGTCGATATTGTAGAACAGTTTGGTCTCCCGGGCCCAGGGAATGGTGACGTACTTCTCCAGTACCTTTTCCCGCAGAATGGTACACACCGGCACCAGGGAATGGTCCTCATAGGCCTGATCGAAGACGGCGTTGATGGACGGAAATCCCGCCTGTTCGACGTTCCGCAACAGCCCCTCGTAGCCGTGACAGACACCGGTATGGATATTGACGATGGGCTGGAACGCATAATCGACCGGCGCCAGCAGCTCCCGCCAGGGTATTGTCGACGCCAAGCAGGCGCCTGATTCACCGTCCATGTTTCCGCAACCTCCCATATCCCGGCACCGATTATATCCCCGGCGCCGGCATGTTTCCCGCCCGTATGCGGGCGGGACGGCAACGTCCGGATCCGGCCTGCCGCCGGTCGCCGGCAGCGTTTACCGGCTTCGCTCTCCGAACCCCATACCTATCGGCGGAGAAACAGATATATTGACACTCCTAACAAACAATTAACATCCGCAGCGACCACCAGGATTTCCGCGGCGGCCCGGCACCGGAACAGAGCCCCGCGTTGACGAAACCTCCTCGCACGATCCCGGTACCGATCGGCCGGGGATCGACATCATCGATCAGCGTGTCGAAGTTATGGTTGATGGAACCGTAACAACTGCCGAAATACGTCGAATAGTGATGGCACAGCAACAGCTCCAGCTTCGAGGCACGCAAAACCTGAGGAGTGAGGCGTACTTAGCCGTACGTTGAACGACTCTGGTGGCAGCGCAACGAAGAAGATGGGGCGGTTACGAAGCCATCATGGTTGAAACGTTGCATTGTGGTTGCCGGAATTGACAACCACGGCATTTTGTGTTTTTGAACATCCATGCAACCCTCCGTCACGAATGTCGATGTCATCTTTGCCGGCGCCGGTATCGCCGGCTGCCGGCTGGCGGCCGGGCCGGTGTCAGCCGGCCTGCGGGTGACGGTGCTGGAAAAGGCCGCCCCCGGGCGGTTCAGACCTGTAGCGGGGGCCTGTCACTGAAAGCCATCTCCCGGCTGCAAATCGATCCGGCGACCATCGACGCCCAGCCGGTCGACGGCCCCTGGCTGGCCTGGGGGCCGCGACGGACGGGGTACCCCACCTGCCCGCGGCCGGCTGGACAGTGGCACGGCAGCGGCTCGACCGCCATCCCGCCGACCGGGCACGCAACGCCGGTGCCGAACGGCGGCGGCCGGCGGCGGACAATATGCGGTTTGAGGTTCGCCGATGCAATCCGGTAAACGTTGCAATCCCCGCGGAAGATGTTATCTTCCGACATGAACACCATGCCCAGCCGGAAGCGTGAATGCCTGTCGCCGTCCGGGATTGACGCCGGCGATGAACACCGTGCACCGCCGGAAGCGGGACACCCCCAGGCGGCACCCGCGGGCAACACCGACAGAACTGGAAACGGAGGAAATTCCATGCAGCGGTTCGGAAAAATCATCGGCGTCCTGATTATAATTATCGCCCTTGTACTTATCGCCGCCCACCTGCTGATCCGCTTCTACCTCACCGAAGAGCGACTGAAAGCACTGATCATCCCGCCGGCCGAAGAGGCCCTGGGACGACCGGTAACCATCGGCGGCCTCAAGGCCGGACTGCTGACCGGCATCACCGTCGACCGGGCCGCGATCAAGGAGGCCGACGGCCAACGGGATTTCGCCGCCGTCGAACGGCTTACCCTGCGTTACGATCTGCTGAAGCTGTTTCAGCGCCGGCTGGCAATCACCGAGATTACCGTCCACCGGCCGGAGGTTTCGGTCATCCGCGCCGCCGACGGCAGCTTCAATTACGAAACCCTGGCGCTGCTCCAGCCGCGGGAACCGGGCGCCGCGGCGCCCGCCACCCCGAAGCCCGCCGGCAAACAGGCCTTGCCGCTGGCGGTGAGTGTCTCGGGCATCCGGGTCGAAGACGCCCGCCTCCATTTCCGTGACCTGAAAAAGGAACTGCCTGAAGTTGACGGCCGCGCCGGCATCACCCTGGCGCTGGATATCAGCCCCGACCTTACCCGGCTCGACTACAACGGCCGGGCGGAAATCACCGTTGATGCCCGCCACGGCGGGCTGGCACCGCACCTGGAAGGTACCGTCGAGTTCACGGCGCGGCGGGCGGACTACGACCTGAATCTCAACATCGACCGCCAGGATGTCCGCCTGCACGGCTCGGCGGTCGATTTCACCACCGGACCGACGGTAATCGCCAACCTCGAGAGCGCCGACCTGGACCTCGAATACCTCGCCGGTCTCGGTGCCGCACTGCCGGAATCGCAACCCTCCCCCGGTTCCGGCGCCCCGCCGCGGGAAAAACCGGCAGCGCCGCCGGCCACCACCCCCGCCCCGGCGCCGGCCACCGCCCTGCCACCGAAGCTGCGGGTTTCCGGTACCGTCGACATCGGCAGGGCCCGTCACCGGGAGTTCGCGGTTACCAATTTTCATCTGGTCTATGAACTGGCACAGGGCATCCTGACCGTCGGCGATCTGCGCGGAAACTGTGCCGGCGGCGGTTTCGGCGGTGAAGCGCGGGTCGATCTCACCATCCCGGGACTTGCCTACGAGGGCAAGCTGCAACTGACGGACATCGGCATCGGCGACCTGCTGATCATGACCGGCGGTCCGGGCGGCGACCAGGTTACCGGCACCATGGGCGCGGCGGCGGCATTTTCCGGCCGCGGCACCGCCGGGGAGGTGTTGCGCGACAACCTCGATGCCGAAGGCGGCTTCCGGCTTACCAACGGCGCCATCCGGGGCACTCCGGCCGCCACCGCCGCTGCCGACCTGCTTGGTCTGCCGCAGCTTCGCGAACCGAAATTCGAGGATATGGACAGTACCTTCCTGATCAAAAAGGGACGCGCACGGGTCAAATCGTCCATCACCGGCACCGGCTGGCGTGCCCGCAGTGAGGGGACCGTCGACCTCGACGGCAGTCTGGACCTGCCGGTGACCATGGTACTCGGCCGGGAACTGAGCCGCACGCTGCAGCAGACATATTCCTGGGCCGCTGAACTGGCCAACGAAGAGGGCGAGACGGAACTCGCCCTCGCCCTCGGCGGCACCCTGCGGCGCCCGAAGGCATCGATCAGCGAGGCGGTCGCCCGCCGAACCGTTGAAAAAACCATCATCCGGCAACTGGAAAAGGCATTATCGAAACCGGAAGACAAGCAAGAGAAGACGACCGGCGATACGGCACCGGCGGCGGCAACGAAAAAGAAGGACGGCACCCCGGCAGAACAGCTGCTGAAGGGCATCTTCGGGCGCTAGGCGACGAACGATGACACCAGCCTCCAGCGGCGGTTCCACATCCCTTCGCCTGCTTCGCGCCCGGGAGCGACTCGCCGCCTGGGTGTGGCGGGAGCAGCCGCAACTCGACTGGCGGCTGAACGGGCTGCGGCGGATCCTGCGGATCGCGTGTATCCTCATCCGTGAGCTGCGCCGCGATCTTATCTCCCTGCGCTCCAGCGCCCTCACCTTTACCGTAGTCCTCTCCTTGGTACCGATGCTGGCGCTGGGCACCGCGGTGCTCAAAGGCCTGGGCGCCGGCGACCAGGTACGCGAGGCCGCCTACCGGCTCATCGGCCAGGTTGCCGGCCCGAGCAGACCGCTGGTGTCCGACGCTCCGGCAGCGGCCGATCCCGGCGCCGCCCAGCGGGATTTCGCCGGCCACCTGCGCACCGCCGTGGATCAGGTGTTCAGCTACGTCGACCGCACCAATTTCGCCACCCTCGGCTTCGCCGGCGTCCTCATTCTGGTAATTGCCGTGATCATGGTGCTGGGAAGCATCGAGGAGGCGATGAATGCCATCTGGCAGGCCCGTAAGGGACGCTCCATGGGCCGCCGGATCCTCGACTACCTCGCCCTGATGATGCTTTTTCCGGTGGTCGTCAACGTCGGTATCGGCACCTCGGCGGCACTCCACAGCCCGGCGCTGCTGGGACGGCTCCACGCCGTGATCCCCGCCTGGGGCGCCACCCTGCTGCTGCGCCTCTTGCCCTTTCTCATCCTCGCCGGCATCTTCGCCCTGCTCTACCAGTTCCTGCCCAACACGAAGGTAAAGTTTTCCGCCGCGCTCACCGGCGGTATCGGCGCCGCTTTCGGCCTGCTGGCAGTGGAAAAGGTCTATCTGAGCCTGCAGATCGGCGTCGCACGTTACAACGCCATCTACGGCTCGTTTGCCACCGTACCGCTGTTTCTCCTCTGGATCCATCTCGGCTGGATTGTCTTTCTCGCGGGCGCCGAGCTGGCCTTCGCCGTCCAGGTGCAGCACCGGTACCGGCCCGAGGTCGAAAGCGACACCCCGGTTGCGCGGCTGGCCACCGCGTTCGATATCATGGCAACGATACGGGATGATTTCCACCGCCGGGAGCCTACCCGGGTTGCCGGCCTCGCCGGCCGCATCGGCGCCGGAGAACAGCCGATCCACGAAATCGTCGAACAACTTCTGGATGCCGGCCTGCTGCGGCAGGTGGAAAACGGCGGCGACATGCTCGTCTCCCCGGCGGGCCCGCCGGATGAGCTGCCGGTGGATATGGTCATCGCCGCAATCTGGGGCACCGGCGAAACACCGGCAACCCCCGGCGGCCGGCTGGCCGCCGACCTGCTGCGGGCCGCCGGCAATGCCGCGGGACACGCCCCGCTGGCAGCAATTTTTTCCGCGTCCGGGGGCAGTATCCAGGGGGCAGTATCCAGGGGGCAGAAGCCAGGAGGCAGGAACCAGGAGGCAGGGATTGAAGAGCGGAGATCGGAGATAGCAGATCGGAGATAGCGCCCCACGCTGCCCGCGGCAGAGCTTCATTGTCAAGTAACTTCGCGCCGAATTCCCCCCGCCAATAATTTATGGATAAAAGAACATGCCTTTGCAGAGCAAACGTTTAGCATTGAGTTACGGGGCAGGAAAATGGCAACCGGAGACTCGAAGACAGGAGGCGGGAGGCAGGTGAAGGTGGCAGGAACAAGGGACGCTGGAATAAAGGCGGAAGGCATCAGCAAAAGCCGGCCGGCGGGACCGCCACCTGCGGCCAGCCCAGCTCATCCGGGGTGTAGACCAGCAGCTCGGTGCCGAAGACCTCCCGCAGCACCTCGCGGCGGATCACCTCGCGGGTCTCCCCCTGGCAGGCGATGCCGCCGTCCTTGAGCATGAAGAGATAGTCGGCAAACACGCTCGCGAGGTTGAGGTCGTGGAAGATGGCGAGTACCGCCAGACCGCCGGTACGCACCCGCTCCTCCACCAGTCGCAGGATACGCACCGCGTGACGGATGTCGAGATTGGAGGTGGGCTCGTCCAGCAACAGTAGCCGTGGCTCCTGCACCAGCGCCCGGGCGAGCAGTACCAGCTGACGTTCACCGCCGCTGATGCGGGTGATAACTGCCGGCGCCAGGTGAGCGATGCCCAGCTCCTCCAGCACCCGGTCGACCACCGGGTCGTCCTCCTTGTAGCCCTTGGAGAACAACCCGCGCAGGTGCGGGTTGCGGCCCATGGCCACCACCTCGCGAACACTGAAGGGAAAGGAAACATGGGTATCCTGGGGCACCACCGCCACCTGCCGCGCCAGGGCGGCGCGGTCGTAACCGCGGATGTCCCGGCCCGCCAGCTCAATGCTGCCACCCAGGGGCTCGTACACCCGGCAGAGATTGTTGATCAGGGTCGACTTTCCCGAACCGTTGGGCCCCAGCAGGCCGCAGAAGAATCCCGACCAGAGGCTGAAATCCAACCCCTCCAGCACCCGCCGGCGGCCGTAACCGCAGGAGAGATTCCGGACCCGCAGCAACTCGTCGTGGCGCGCTTCGGAGCCAGAAACCCCCGGGGCCGAAGCCTCGAGGGCGGCCTCCCGAAACAGAACCTCACGGGCTGGAGCCGCAGCCGCTGAAGCATCCCTGCCCGCAGCCGCATGGCCGGAAACACCCCGCCGCGCCGCCGTGGCCGCCGTACTGCTTCCCTCCGGCATGTTTCTCCCCGTCGGGGTATTTTCTCGCGCCAAGCTCATGCCCCGTCGCCGCCGCGGCCGGAGTGGAACCGGCGCTTGAAGATGTAGCAGAAGAACGGCGCCCCCAGCAGGGCGGTGACCACCCCAACGGGGATCTCGGTGGCGCCCGCGACGGTACGTGCCAGGGTATCGGCAAGAACGAGGATGCCGCCGCCCAGCAGCGCCGAGGCGGGGATCAGAACACGGTGGTTGGGACCGATGATCAGCCGGTTGATGTGCGGCACCACCAGGCCGACAAACCCGATGACGCCGCTGATGGACACCGCCGCCGCGGTGAGCAGGGAGCCGGCCACCAGCAGCCGCCGGCGCACCCGCTGGACGTCGACGCCGAGCTGCAGGGCGGTAGCATCCCCCATGGCGATGAGGTTCAGATGGCGGGCGCCGGCCTGCATGATCAGCCCGCAGACGAACACGTAGGGCAGCAGGATCGCGGCATGGTGCCACATACGCCCCGAGAGGCTGCCCATGATCCAGAAAACGATGGCCGAAAGGGTTTCACCGGCGATGCTCTTGAGAAAACTGATGAGCGCGGAGAGGAACGAGGCGACGATGACCCCGGCGAGGATCAGACTCTCGGGCATGATGTTGCCGTGATCACGGGCGATGATGTAGACAAAAACGAGGGAGAGTACCGCACCGCCGAAGGCGAACACCGGCAGCACCGCCGGGTGGCCGAGGAACGGCATGACGGCGAGAAAACCGAACCCCTGGAGCATGATCGCCAGGGTGGCGCCGAACGCGGCGCCGGCGGAAACCCCGATGGTGAAGGGGTCGGCCAGCGGATTGAGCAGCAGACCCTGAAACACCGCCCCGGACATCCCCAGCGCCGCCCCCACCAGCATCGCCACGGCGATGCGCGGCAGACGGACATCGAGAACGATCATCCGCGTACTGGCCGGGATACCGCCGCCGGCGGTCGGCACGCCGGGCAGGCCTTCCAGCAGCACCCGGGCAACGTCTCCCAGCGGCAGGTTGGCGGCGCCCATGCCGGCGGCGACCACCACCATCAGCAGCAGGAAGACGCCGAGAACGAGAAAATAGAGCGTGGTTCTAGACGCGCCCATCCGCCTCCGGCTCCACCGCCATGGGGCCGGCGGCGACAGCCGCGGCCACCAGTTCGAGATCGAGATGCGCCGCCAGCAGATCGGCGAGCCCGTCCAGCCCCCGGGCCTTGCGGTCGGCGAAATCCATCCCGGCGACGGCATGGGCCTTGCCGGTGCGGCGGCGGAGAAAGGCCAGCAGGCGGCGGCGGAAATCGTCGTTATCGAAGATACCGTGAAGATAGGTGCCCCAGACCATGCCGCCGGCGGCGACGGCGCCGTCCGGATGGCCGTCGGCAGCATCGGCAATGCGCAGCAGCGGCGCGGCACCGGAATCGAGGTCGGCATCGATCACCGTACGGCCCATGTGGATCTCGTAGCCCGCCACCGCGGCGCCGCCGGCGCCGAAGCCGTCATGCAGCACCGTGCCACGGCACTGGACCGTCACCTTCTCCGGCACCAGTTGGGTGACCGCCGGCAGCAGACCGAATCCCGGCTCCCGGCCGCGGCCGCTTTCCACCCCGTGGGGATCGGTGATCTCGCGGCCGAGCATCTGGTAGCCGCCGCAGATACCGATGACCATCCCGCCGGCGGCGGCGAACCTTTTCAGCCGGTTGTCCCAGCCGCAGGTGCGCAGACGACAGAGATCATCGATGGTATTCTTGCTGCCGGGGATAACGAGAACGTCGCAGCCGTCCGGCTCGTCGCCGGGCAGCAGGTAGTCCAGTCGCACCCCGGGTTCGTGCAGCAGGGGATCGAAATCGGTGAAATTGGAGATATGCGGCAGCTTGACGACGCCGATCACCAGACTCGCGGCGCCATCATCGGCGCCCGGGCCGCCGGCGGCGCCACCGCGGCCATAGCCCTCCACCGCAACGCCGTCCTCCTCGGGAAGATAGAGATCGGTGAACCAGGGCACCACCCCGGCCACCGGGACGCCGCAGCGTCCGGCAATGAAGTCGAGGCCGGGCTTGAGCAGCTTGACATCGCCGCGAAACTTGTTGATGACAAACCCTTTGACGAGGCGGCGCTCTTCCGGCGCCAACAGTTCCATGGTCCCCAGCAGGGAAGCGAAGACACCGCCCTTGTCGATGTCCCCGGCCAGCAGCACCGGGGCGCCGACGGCCGTCGCCAGCCCCATGTTGACGATGTCGCCGTCGCGCAGGTTGATCTCCGCCGGACTGCCGGCACCCTCGATGATGACGAGGTCGAATTCGGCACGCAGGCGCCCGAGGCTCTCGACCACCGCCTTCCAGGCGGTGCGTTTGTAAGCATGGTAGTCCACCGCCGACATGTTGCCCACCGGCCGGCCGTGAATGATGACCTGGGCGCCGACATCGCTGTTGGGCTTGATCAGCACCGGGTTCATGTCCACCCGCGGCGCCAGACCGCAGGCCTCGGCCTGAACCACCTGGGCGCGGCCCATCTCGCGGCCGGCGGCGGTAATGAAGGAGTTGAGCGCCATGTTCTGGGCCTTGAACGGCGCCACCCGCACCCCCTCGCGGGCGTACAGCCGGCACAGCCCGGCCACCAGAACGCTCTTGCCGACGCTGGATCCGGTACCCTGAACCATGAGCAGCCGGGCGCCGCCGTCGGGCGCCCGGGAGATAACGAACGGCAACCGGCTCACCACATCCTCCGCAACCACCTCAACAAACATTCCATGATGGGACCATCCTCCGGCTCCGCGGCGCTTCCCTCCTGAAAGGTCAAGGCGTATACCGCCTTACGGTGAGCAACTCAGGTCGGCCGGTCTGCGGGCGGCACGCACGGGCAGACAACGGAGAAGCTGGACCGGTCTCCTGAATTCCGTCTCCCGTCATCACTCATTCCGGCCGATCTGATAGATCGGGCACGACAGCCGGTATTTGCACGTCACCTTGGGATGGCGGCAGGCCAGGCCCTCGCGCACCTCCAGCACGTCACCGAACTTCTCACAGGTGAGGTAGCGGCGGCCGGTAATCCCCCGGCGCTCGTTCTCCTCGCGCTGGTTGATAATTTCCGCGGCTTCATCCCCGGTTGCCACCGAAGTCGCGGCCGATTCTGCCGGCGGCGCGGCGGCGGGTGTATCAGTCATGAAAGATTCTCCTTCCTGCTCGCCGCTGGCATGCATGTTCGGCGGCCCAGCCCCGGCAACCGGACCCGCTGCCGACATCCCGACATCCCTTCCCCGCCCCCATCAGAAGGACTCGGAATGCAGCATCCGGACGATCCGGGTGCTGGAGATGCGCGGCGTACGCGGCGATGTGCCCTCAGAATGCCTCGGGATGCAGCATCTTCGCAATCCGCCGCAGGCCCTCGACGATCCGCGGCGAGGGACGGTCGACAATATCGGCGTCGATAACGAAGATCCGTTCACGACGCACCGCGTCGATGGCGGTCCAGCGCTTCCAGGTGCCCACCAGCCAGTCGTAGTTGGTGGTCGGCGACATGGAAGAGATGATGATCACCTGGGGATTGTCGGCGATCACCCGCTCCACCGGATAACGGGGATACTGCACCGGATTCCCGGCGGTCACCAGTTGGCCGCCGGCCAGCCGGATGAGGTCGGCGGCGAAGGTGGTACCGTTGACGGTGACGATGGGATCGACCCCCACCTGATAAAATACCCGCGGCATCGGCTGCCCGGCGACCCGGCGGGTGACGTCCCCGGCGCGGTGCTTCATCTCGATGATCACCCGCTGGGCGCGCTCGAGGGTGCCGGTGATCTCCCCGAGGCCGGTGAGGGTGGCGTAGATATCCGCCAGACTGCGAGGGTTGACCCGATAGACCGGAATGCAAAACTCCCGCAGCGAGGCAATGATCTCCTCCTGGCGCCCCTCGCGACTGGCGATCACCAGGTCAGGCTCCAGGGAGATGATCTTCTCCAGGTTGAGATTGAAAAAGCTGCCTACCCGGGGCTTGGCCTTCGCCGCCGGCGGCCAGGTGGCGAAATCGGTCACCCCGGCGATACGCTCATCGAGACCCAGGGAGAAGAGGATCTCGGCGACGCTGGGCACCAGGGCGACGATGCGCCGGGGGGCGTCGGGGATGGTCATTTCGGTGCCCAGCTCGTCGGTCACAACGGCGGCACGCACGGGCCCGGCGGCGCAAGCCGAGAGGAAAACGGCGGCGGCAAAGGCGAGGTCAAGGAACGGCATCCGCCCCGGCAACCGGCGGCACCGGCGGCTGAAGCGGCAGCGAAGGGGGCACGGCAACAACGGCATCACTGCCCCTCGGCGAGCCGGTGGACCAGCGTCAGGCCGGCGTGAAACTGGCCGGGAAAAACCGCGTGCAGACGGCCGAGTACCGCACGGGCGACGAACGGTCCGCAACCCGGCAGGCCGAACTCCTTGACGCGCATCAGGCGGCAGGCAAGATCACGGAAGCCGGGAGCCGCGGCCAGCAGGGTGACAAAATGGGCATAGCCCCGCTTCTCCTGCGCCCGCCTCACGGCCGCCAGGACCACCTCCTCGAAGCTGCCATTCCCCAGCCAGGCGGCATCGGCACCGGCAACGGCGGCCCGCAGTTCAGTGAGCTCGGCCCGCACCGCCGCCAGCGCCGCCAGCCGGCGGTAGTCCGGCTTGCGGATGCACAGCGCCGACCAGTGATCGCCGGCATCCCGGCCGCTGCAATCACCACCGTGGGGCAGCAGGCAGACGACATCATTCCAGCTTTTGGACGCCTCCACCGGAAAGATCTTCAACTCCCCGGTCACCTCCCGGGTTTCCACTGCCACCGCGGTCGGCGCGGCGAAGAAATGCGCCGCCAAATCCTCGAGCCGCTGCCCGGCCGGCAGCACCCGGTCGAGTATCGGCGAAAAATCGGGCAGCGCCAGGATCAGGCGACCGGCGGTGATACCGGCGGTAAGCACGTAATCCAGGGCCAGACCGACATCGGGCTCGCGGACATGGACATAGCCGAGGAAGTCGCCGACGGCGGCCATCAGAATTCAATCCCCCGCTGGGCCGAGACCCCCGCCTTGTAGGGATGCTTGATCTCCCTCATTTCGGTCACCAGATCGGCGCGCTCGATGATCTCCGGCCGGGCGTCGCGGCCGGTGAGAATGACGTGCACCGATTCGGGCTTCTGCGCCAGGGTCTCCAGCACCCGCGCCACCGGCAACAGACCGTAGGTAACGGCGTAGTTGACCTCATCGCAGATCACCAGGTCGTAGTCCTCCGAGAGGATCGCCGCCGCGCAACGGTCCCAGGTGGCCGCCGCCAGCTCGATATCGGCCAGGTCGGGCGCGGCGCCACCGAGATTGACGAACCCCTTGCCCATGGGCTCGATATGCAGGTTGTCGAACCGTTTCGCCGCCTCCAGCTCGCCGTACTTCCATGATCCCTTGATAAACTGGACAACGAGGATGTTGAAGCCGTGACCGGCGGCGCGGAACGCCGTTCCGAGCGCGGCGGTGGTCTTGCCCTTGCCGTGGCCGGTGTTGACGATGACCAGCCCGCGACGCTGTTTCTTGCTCATGGTTCACCTCACTGTCTATCATGCCACGCAACAACGTGACCTGGGTTGCCGCCGGCGACTCCGAAAACCGAACCTTAAACCAGCCCCCGGTTCGTGTCAAGCCTTCGCACCGCCCGAACGCGTTTTGCTCCCGCCGGTCGGCATCACCCCGGCCGGCACCGCACCCCCTGGCGGATGGAGGCGGAAAGCGGATGGCGCCCTGTCCGCTCGGAAGCGCCGCACGTCTCTCACTCCAGCACCGCGAGGGATACCTCGTCTGCCAGCGGCACCCCGCGTTCGGTGAGCCGGAGCCGCGTCGGCGACAGTTCCATCAGGCCGGCGGAGCGGGCGGCGGCAAAGCGATCCGGCAGCTCGTCGACCCACGGATCGCCGAAAAGCCGCCGCAATCGGCGCAGGTTGACGCCGGCGGTCAGTCTGAGCCCCATGACCACCATCTCGATGAAAGCCGTCCGCGGGCTGACCAAATCCTCCTCCACCGGACGGGAAAAATCCGCCGCCGCGTAGTTTGCCACCGCGCCAGTCCAGGCCCAGCGCCGCAGCCAGCCGCGGGCTGAGTCTTCCGGCTCGCGCCGCGACGACCACGCCCCCGGCCCCAGCCCCCAGTAATCCTCCAGGTGCCAGTAGCGCAGGTTGTGCCGCGATTCCCGGCCCGGCCGGGCGAAATTGGAAATCTCGTAGGCCGGCAGGCCGGCGGCGGCGAAGCGGTCGCGGATGACCGCCATGTCCCCCGCCTGGCGGTCGGCGTCAGGCGGCACCACCCGGCCGGCGGCGACATCCCGCGCCAGCGGTGTACCGGGTTCGACGGTCAGGCAGTAGGCCGACAGGTGGGCAGGATCGAGGGCCAGGGCCGCGTCAATATCGGCATGCAACCCGGCAGCGTCCTGACCCGGCAGGGAATGGATCAGATCAAGACTGATGTTCTCGACCCCGGCGGTACGCAGCATATCCACCGCCCGGCGGACATGTTCAGGTCCGTGGCGCCGACCCAGGAACCGGAGGCCGGCAGGGGAGAAGGTCTGCGCCCCGAGGCTGAACCGGTTGACCCCCAGGTCCCGGCAGGCGGCAAGCCACCCCGGCGCCGGATCGGCAGGATTGAGTTCCAGGGTGATTTCGATGACGGGATCCCACGCAAAGAGAGCGGCTAGACGGGATAGAACCGCCTCGTAGAACGCCGCCGGCATGACGCTCGGGGTACCGCCGCCGATATAGATGGTCGCCAGCCGGCGCCCGGACCACCGCCCGGACTCGGCCATCACCTGACGCAACACCGCCCGCAGATACATATCCGCGGGCGGGGTGTCGACCGGCACCGAGAAAAACGCGCAATAACGGCACTTCGACCGGCAGAAAGGGATGTGCAGATAGAGCGAAAGGCGCCGGTTATCCAGAAAACGGCTCTTCCTCACCCGACACGCTCAGGGCGACCTCGTACCCCAGGCGGCGGGAGATGTCCGCCGCCGCCTTGACCACCGCCGGCGCCACCTCGTCGAGGATGCGCTCGTCGGACAGGCGGAACGACGGTCCGGAGACGCTGATCCCGGCAACCACCCGTTTGGTGTAGTCACGAATCGCCGCACCGACGCACTTGACGTCGAGATCATACTCCTCGTTGTCCACCGCATACCCCTGCCCCAGCACCTTTTCCAGTTCGGCGATGAGACGGTCGCGGTCGTCGATGGAATTCTTCGTGCAGCGCTGCCAATCCCTCGCCAGCGGCAAAATCTTGTCCAGTTCGCCCTGGTTCATGTAGGCGATCTGGGCCTTGCCGATGGCCGAACACCACACCGGCAACTGGGAACCGACCCGGGAGACCACCCGTACCGCCTGATCCGATTCCACCACGTCGAGGTAGACCACGTTGCGCTTGCGGATAACCCCGACATAGGCGTTCTCGTGCAGGTCACGGGCGAGCCGTTCCATGATCGGGTGCGCCTGGCGCAACACCCCCATCTGCTTGATGAAGGTCTGGCCGAGTTCCAGCGCCTTGATCCCCAGACGATAGTTCTCCGTCGCCCGGTTCTGTTCGATGTAGCCCTTCTCCTCGAGCGTCGCCAGCAGGCGAAAGACGTTGTTTTTATGGAGTTTCAAGCGTTTACTCAGTTCCGTTACCCCGAGTTCGTCGACATCGCCGCTGAACTCCTCGAGCAGGGACAGGGCATGCACCACCGCCTGAATCGTATAATTGGATTTCTCCCGTTTTACCATAATGCCTCTCCGAACAGCCGAAAATCGGCCTTGCACAAATCAAATTATTCCCGCATTAAAACAGACGGATGTCAGATGACAGCTAATATAAAATAGTGTTAGTGTCCTGTCAAGGGCAATTTGAAAAATTACTATTATAATTCGATATCACAGCGGATATTTTTTCCCTTGCCAGTCGGCTGGCAAGGTTCGGAGAGGTCCAGAGCAAGCCCGATCGCGGCCTGCATACTGCCGCAGTCGGCACGATCTTGGCCGGCGATATCAAACGCTGTCCCATGATCCGCGGAGGTACGGATGAACGGCAAACCGAGGGTAAGCTGGACGCCGTCGCGAAAATGAACCAGTTTGAACGGCCCCAGCCCCTGGTCGTGGTAGAGCGCCACCACTGCGGCATAGCGTCCTTCCCAGGCACGGCGAAAGAGTACGTCGGCCGCCACCGGGCCGTCCACCGCGATGCCTTCGGCGGCCAGACGGACAAGGGCCGGAGAAATGATCTCGATCTCCTCCCGGCCGAAGGCGCCGGCTTCGCCGGCGTGGGGGTTGAGCGCCGCGACGCCGATGGGTCGACGGTCGCCGGGCACCCGGCGAACGAGGAAATCCGCCAGCAGACGGACCTGCGCCGCCAGCAGGTCGATGGAAAGCAACCCCGGCACCCGGGCCAGGGCGACGTGGGTGGTGACCAGCAGCACCCGGAGCCGGGAACCCCAGAAGAACATGCCCACCTCGGAAGCATTGGACCGTCGGCGAAGGATTTCGGTATGACCGTCGTAATGATGGCCGGCAAGATGGAGGGCGTGTTTGGAAAGCGGCGCGGTGGCGATGGCGGCCACCGCGCCGGTACGGGCCAGATCGATGGCCCGCACCAGGCAGCGGTACGCCGCTTCGCCCCCGGCGGACTGGTGTTCGCCGACCCGAACGGCCGGCCGGCCGGCCGGGAGCGGATTGATTACCCGAAGCTGGTCACCTTCCCCGCCCGGCGGCGACAGGGCACCGGTGCACACCGGTTCGGCGCCGGCGGTGACCTCGACAAAGGTGATTTCCGGCGGCAGCCCGGCGGCCCGGGCGGCGGCGCGCAAGACCGCGGGATCACCCACGAACAACAGCCGCCGCCGAACGGCAGACGGCAGTGCGGCAGCGCTTTTGACAACGATCTCGGGACCGATTCCCGCCGGGTCGCCCATGGTCACGGCTACCCGGGGGCGGCAATCAGGCGTCATGATCTCCTTCCTCCCACCTTGTAAAAAATGTTAAAACATGACAACGGAACAGAAGCACACGTAAGGTACGTCGAGTTACTCGACCGGCCGCGCAACAAATCAGGATGGGGTGGTGCGAGGCGCTCGCACTGTTCCGGCACCATACAACAAAAATGGACCGGTCAACAACCGCCGAATGCCGGAGGCCCCGGGCACCCCCGGAGCCGTTATCGGTGACCCGGCCGTAACCCGCCACCGGACAACGGATGAACAGGAAAACCGGAATGCTTACACACCTCAGGGAACTGCTCGAGCTGGTAAAATTCTCTCACACCGTCTTCGCCCTGCCCTTCGCCCTCATGGGGGCGCTGCTGGCGGCCGACGGCCTGCCGCCCCTTGGCCGGATATGGTGGATCATCGTGGCCATGGTGGGCGCCCGCACCGGCGCCATGGGCGCCAACCGGCTGCTCGACCACCGGGTGGACGCCGCCAATCCCCGCACCCGCGACCGGGCGCTGCCGGCGGGCCGGCTGGAAACCGGCCAGGTATTCCTGCTGATCGTCATCAGCTATGCGGTTTTCATTTTCGCCGCCGGCCGCCTCAACCGGCTCTGTTTCATCCTCGCCCCCTATGTCATCATCCTGCTGTCAGCCTATTCACTCACCAAACATTTCACCGACTACACCCATTTCGTCCTCGGCAGCTGCCTCGGCATCGCCCCTGTGGCCGCCTGGATTGCGGTCACCGGCACCCCGGCCTGGACCCCGGTGTGGCTCGGCCTGGCGGTGATCTGCTGGGTTTCCGGCTTCGATCTCCTCTACGCCCTGCAGGACGTCGACTTCGACCGCGGCCACGACCTCCACTCCCTGCCGACGCGCATCGGCATTCCCGCCACCCTGAAACTCGCCCGGCGGCTCCATCTGGCGATGCTCGGCTTCCTTCTCCTGGTATTTTTCAGCGCCCCGGGGCTCGGCTGGCTGTTTGCCGCCGGCTGGCTGGCCACCGCCGTGCTGCTGCACCTCGAACACGACATGCTGCGGCCCGACGATCTCCGCCGCATCGACGCCGCCTTCTTCACCGTCAACGGCTGGATCAGTCTCTCGCTTTTCGTGGTGACCGCCATCGACCTGCTGTGGCTGAGGAATTAACGGGACCGCAACACCTGCCAAAAGACGCCGGCCAGACCACTGACCGCCGGTTGCCGGCCGGCGAATTCGCGCCCCCGGAACCATTTTGCCCACCACCGGCAACGGCGGCCTTCCGGAGATCGGCGGCAACGACGGCCTTCCGGAAGTCGCCGGTAACGGCGGCTGGGGCGGCAGCCCGATTCGGCTTCGCCGCCGGCGGCGCCCCGGGCACCACGGTGCGGATCGAGTTTTCCGCGGCCTGTTGTCGCCCCCCCCACGGTCAAAAACCGGTCAACCCGGTTGCGGGCACCGGGAAACTATGCTAGAAGCGTGAACCCGGCCGGCGGGCGGGAAAAACGCCGGTCCCCGGGAAACCCGGCCGCGGGCGGCCGCCACAACGTCCGGAACCCGCGGCACCCGCCCGCGACAGACATTTGGAGGAGACCTACGGTGCCGATCATCAAGCCGTTTGCCGGAACCTGCTACAATCCCGAACGAGTGGCCGACCTCGCCGCGGTCGTCGCCCCGCCCTACGACGTCATCAAGGAAACCGTACAGGCCGCGCTGCGCGCCCGCGACCCGCACAACGTGATCCGCCTCATCCTCGGCAAAAGCGTCCAGGAGAAGGATGTCGAACGCCCGGAGGCGGACTACGTCAACGCCGCCGATACCCTGGCGGTCTGGAAACGGGAAAACATCCTGGTCACCGACCCGGAGCCGGCGCTCTACTATCTCGAAGAGGAGTTCACGGCCCTGGGCACGCACTACTGCCGCACCGGTTTCATCGGCCTGCTGCAGCTCGACCGGCTGCCGGCCAGCGCCGTATTGCCCCACGAGCAGACCCTGGACGGCCCGAAAGCCGACCGCCTGCGCCTCATGCAGCACACCCGGGCCAATTTCAGCCAGATCTTCACCCTCTACGACGATCCGGAAATGGTGGTCGACGAAACCCTGGGGGCGCACCGCACCACCGCCGCGCCGGCAATGGTGTTGCCGGATGTCGACGGCGTCGCCCGGCGGCTGTGGCGGGTAACCGACGCCGACGCCATCGCCCGCGTCCGGGAAGTGCTCGCACCCCAGCCGCTGTTCATCGCCGACGGACATCATCGTTTCGAAACCGCGCTGCGTTACCGCGAGCTGCAGCTCGCCGCCGGCAACGACGATCCCGACGCCCCGTTCCAGCACCTCATGGTCTATTGCAGCAACATGGCCGGCCCCGGTCTGGCAGTGCTGCCGACCCACCGGCTCGTTTCCGGTTACAACCGACTCACGGCGGACGAATTCCGCACCCGTCTCGGCGACCGGTTTACCATCACGGAAGTTCCCCTGGCCGGCGACCCCCCGGACGCCGGCGCCAACCAACTGGCCGCCCGGCTTGCGGCCGCGGGCGCAGGTTGCCATTTCGCCGTCATGCTCGAACAGCCTCCCCGCGGCCTGCTGCTCACCCTGACCCCGGCCGGTGCCGCACGGCTTGCCGGACTCCACCCGGCGCTGGCGTCGCTGGACGTCACCGTACTCCACCGCCTGCTGCTGGAAGAAGCCCTGGAGATCAGCGTTCAGGACACCGCCACCCAGCGTTACATCAGCTATGTCCAGGATCCCGTCGATGCTTTTGCCGCGGTGGCCGACGGCCGTGCCGACCTGGCGGTACTCCTGCGGCCGACATCGGTCTACCAGGTGAAGGAGGTGGCGGCAGCGGGCGAGAAGATGCCCCAGAAATCAACCTTTTTCTACCCCAAGCTGCTCACCGGCCTGGTGCTGTACCTGTTCGACCCGGCCCAATGATTGAACATTCCGGCAGTGGCCACCGCGGCGGCATCATGTCTGACCGGGGAACACCAGCCGCCGCCGTCACCAGCGAGCGGCTGGCAGCCGAAAACCTGGAGATCAGCCAGCCGCGGACCGGCTACCGCTACGGCGCCGATCCCTTCCTGCTGGCCGCCGAGGTCAACCTGCGGCCGGGGCAGACGCTGCTGGACATCGGCACCGGGGTAGGCATCATTCCCCTGTTGCTGGCGCGCCGATTTCCCGCCGCCGGTCCGTTCACCGGCATCGAGATTCAGGCGGCACCGGCGGCACTGGCACGGGAAAATGTGCGGCAAAACGGCCTTCAAGACCGCATTCGCATTGTTACCGGTGATATCCGCCGACCGCTCGATGATCACCTGCCACCCGGAACCTTTGCGCTGATCACCGCCAACCCGCCCTACTATCCGCAGGACAGGGGGCGCCTGAATCCCTGCCCCGAAAAAGCCGTCGCCCGCCATGAACTCACCCTGGATCTGCCCGCCCTCTGCCGGGCGGCCCGCCGCCTGCTCGCGTCGGGAGGGATACTGGCGATCATCTTCCCCGCCGGACGACTCCCGGAGCTGCTGCAGCGGCTGCGGGAAACCGACCTGGAACCCAAGCGGCTGCGCTGCGTCCACGGCGCTTCCGCGGCACCGGCGGACCGCGTCATCGTCACGGCCAAGAAAGGGGGACGACCGGGACTGGAAATCGCCCCGCCACACGTAACCCCCGTCCCGCCGTCCGGAAGCGGAAACCCGGCCAGAACGAAACAAGCGCCGGAATCCCCCCCATGATGAAAGGCGGGTTGGGCGCGGCCGGGAAAAATAGCTTTGACAAGCGGCCGAGGGATACGGTATAGACTTGTTATTTTTCGCGGTTTTGCGGCCCATCCCGACAGTCGAACCGGGCGCCGGACAGCCATTATTTCACTCACCACGGTCATCGACTCCCGGTGGCGGACCCAGGCAGGCGATAGTGCAACGCGAGCAGGAATTCAACACCATCGATGACGTGTTCAACCTGATCCGGGACGAACTGCGTGACGCCGAAGCGGCATATACCGGCTACCTGCAGACCAACGTTTCCCTGATCCCCAAGATCAGCGAACACATCATTCTCAGCGGCGGTAAACGGCTGCGCCCGGCGCTACTCATCCTCACCATGAGAATGCTCGGCGGCGCGCCGGGGTCCGGCACCGCGCTGGCGGCGGTAATCGAGTTCATCCACACCGCCACCCTGCTGCACGATGACGTCGTCGACGAGGCCGACATGCGCCGGGGACTGGCGGCGGCCAACGCCATCTGGGGCAACGAGGCATCGGTCCTGGTGGGGGATTTTCTTTTCTCCACCGCCTTCGACCTGGCGGTGGATCAGCGGAATATCGCCATCCTCAAGGCCCTGTCATCGGCCACCCGACGGCTGGCCGAAGGCGAAATCCTCGAGCTCATGCGCACCGCCGACGTCGACACCACGGAAACGGATTACCGCAAGATCATCGAGGGCAAAACCGCGGTGCTCATGGCCGCCGCCTGTGAATGCGGCGCCCTGCTGGCCGGCGACGATCCCGGCCGGCAGGAGAAGATGCGGAGCTACGGACTCCACGCCGGCATGGCATTTCAGATTATCGATGATATTCTCGACTACACCTCCCGCGAGGAAGCCCTGGGCAAGAGCATCGGCATCGACCTGGAAGAGGGCAAACTGACCCTGCCGCTGATCCGGGTGCTGGAGCAGGCCGCCCCGGCGGAACGGGAGCGGGTAAGGGACATAATCCTCGCCGACTTCGTCTCGCCCGAGGATTTCTCCCAGGTTCTCGACCTGATCAGGAAATACCGGGGGATCGAATTCAGCACCGCACGGGCGACGGAGCATGTCGAAGCGGCACGGGAGCTGCTGGCCGACATGCCGGCATCACCCTACCGCGGGGCGCTTGATTTCCTCGCCCGCTATATTGTGAATCGCGACCGCTGACGGCATAGCCAACGGCGTTTTTTTGCGCTACTAAACAAGATAAACTCGTAACAACTCGAAAAACGGGATGGCTACGTAACAAGCTCCAGCTGCACGGCGCGCACATCCCGAGGAATGAGGCGTACAGAGCGTACGCCGCAATGACGAAGGAGGCAGCACAACGCGGCAGATGGAGACTTTTTACAACACCATCAAACAATGTTGATGGAAACGTAACAGCTGCCAGAACAAGGCAACCCGGGACGGCACGGCAACGGCTCCGGGTTCGCGGCGGATTGCCGCCGGGGATCACGGCAAACCGGGATGACCGGGCCGCACCTGAAAACACCTATTCACGCCTGATTATCCGAAACGAGGAGGATTTTCATGTCCACGGAACATGTCGGCTACCTGAATGACGATTCTTTCATCACCGAAATCGAAACCTCCGCCATCCCGGTCATGATCGACTTTTTCGCCACCTGGTGCGGCCCCTGCACGGCCATGGCACCGGTGCTGGAAGAATTTGCCCGGGAGCAGAGCGGCAAGGTCAAGGTTTTCAAGATGAACGTCGACGAGAACCCCCGGACGCCGGCAAAATACGGTGTGCGCGGCATCCCGACCATCATCCTGTTCTCCGGCGGCAAGGAAGTGAACAAGATCGTCGGCATGGCACCCAAGGAACACCTGGAGAACATGCTCAAGAGCGCCTCCTGATTCGCCGCGGCTTCATTCCGTCGCTACCGCGACAACCGTTAACCGTTTCCCGAGGCGGTGAGCATGATCCAAATACGTCGCATCCCGGTTCCGAGCCTGTTGTGTACCGCTCTACTGCTGGCATCCATGATCTGTTTTTCCGCTTGCAGCGACGCCTCCGGACCGACACAGCAGAAGAAAAACAAACTGGCGCCCGACTTTTCCCTCGTGTCGCTGAGCGGCAAGCAGTTGACCCGCGAGAGCCTGCAGGGCAAGGTCGTCATCCTGGATTTCTGGGCCACCTGGTGTCCCCCCTGTCGGGCGGCGATCCCGCATCTGGTCGATCTCTACAACGCTCACCGCGACCAGGGTCTGGAGATCGTCGGCGTCAGCCTCGACCGTGGCGGCGAGGAGGAGGTTGCCGACTTTATCCGCCGCAACCGGGTGTCATATGACATCGCCATCGGTACCGGCAACCCGATCATCAAGGATTTCGGCGACATCTCCTCCATTCCCGTACTCTTCATTCTCAACCGCGAAGGTGAAATCGTCTTCAAGGCCGTGGGCTTCAATTCGCAAATCGCGAAGAATATCGAAGACAAACTGGCCGAGATACTCTAAACCTCGCCGACAACGCGCATAACCCATCCCGCGGCTGAACGTTCTCCGTGTCCTCCGGCGCCGCCCGGGTGCCGGATCACGGTGCCGGCCCGGCAGGACAAGGGACAGAACATGGCACAGGACTTTCTCCTGGAAATCGGCACCGAGGAAATCCCCGCCGGTTTTCTCCAGCAGGCATACACGGACATCGCGGCGCTCGCCGCCGACCTCTTTTCCCGGCAACGGCTGGCCTGTGACGGCCTGCGGGTACTCGGTACCCCGCGGCGGCTGGCGCTGCTGGTCAGCGGTCTGGCGGAACGCCAGGACGACCAGGTAACCGAGCGCCTCGGACCGGCCAGAAACATCGCCTTCGACGCCGACGGCAACCCCACCAAAGCGGCCATCGGCTTCGCCCGCGGCCAGGGGATACCGGTCGAGGAGATCGAGGTGGTGAATACCGGGAAGGGCGAATACATCTGCGCCCGGCGCAGTGAAACCGGCCGCGACACCATTGCCATCCTCGCCGAGCAGCTGCCGGCATTCATCCAGGGGCTGCCGTTCCGCAAGTCCATGCGCTGGCGCGACCTCGATCTGCGTTTCGCCCGGCCGATCCACTGGCTCGTCGCCCTGCTGGGCACCGAGGTCGTCCCCTTCACCCTGGAAAACCTCGTCAGCGGCAACCGCTCCCGGGGGCATCGCTTCATGGCCCCGGCGGAGTTCGTCATCGACACCCCGGCGGCCTATATCGAGCGCTGCCGCGAGGCCATGGTGATGGTCGACCCGGCCGAACGGCGTCAGGCGATCAGTGACCAGCTCGCGGCCATCGAGAAGGAAGCGAGCGGCACCGTCATCGCCGACCCGGAACTGCTGGAGACGGTCACCAACCTGGTGGAATACCCCGCTGCGGCCCGCGGCGGCTTCGATGAAGAATTTCTCGCCCTGCCCGAGGAAGTCCTGATCACCGTCATGCGCCATCACCAGAAATATTTCAGCCTGCGGGGTGTCGACGGCCGCCTGTTGCCCTGTTTCGTCACCATCAACAACACCAAGGCCAGGAATCCCGCCCTGGTGGTTGCCGGCAACGAGCGGGTACTGCGCGCCCGGCTCAACGACGCCAATTTCTTCTACGCCGACGACCTCAAGGTGCCGCTGGAGACCTTCGCCGAGCGCCTGCGCCAGGTGGTCTTTCAGGCCAGACTCGGCACCTCCTACGAGAAGATGGAGCGCTTCCGGACCATCGCCGAGTGGCTCGCCGATCGCTTCCATCCGGCCGAACGCGGGCTGATCGGCCGTACCGCCTACCTGTGCAAGGCGGACCTGGAAAGCGGCATGGTGTACGAATTCCCCGATCTTCAGGGGATCATGGGGCGGGAATACGCCCGCGCCGGCGGCGAGGACGAAGCGGTGTCCCGCGGCATCTTCGAGCACTACCTGCCCACCGCCAGTGGCGGCGACCTGCCGTCCGGTCCCTGCGGCGCCCTGGTAAGCATCGCCGACAAGATCGACACCATCGCCGGCTGCTTTGCCATCGGTCTCACCCCCACCGGCGGCGCCGATCCCTACGCCCTGCGGCGTCAGGCGCTGGGCATCATCCACATCATCCTCGACCGCGGCTACCGGCTGCGGCTCACCGAACTCATTGGCCGCGCCCTGGATCTGCTGGCGGCAAAAAGCACCCGGCCGCGGGAAGAAACCGCCGCCGCGGTACTGGATTTCTTCCGCGGCCGTTTCACCAACAACCTCACCGCCCGGGGGATTCCGTCCGGAGTGGTGGAGGCGGTAGTAAGCACCGATTTCGACGATCTCGTCACCGCCTACGAAAAGATCACCGCGCTGGACGCCTTCCGCACCCGCGACGATTTCGAGCTGCTGCTGGCGGCCTTCAAACGGGTGATGAATATCATTCGCACCGCGACACTGCCGACTGGCACCGGGGTCGACCCGGAATCGAAGACGCGGCCGCAGGCACCACTGTTCCGGGAGGAGGCGGAACGGAACCTGTTCACCGCCTTTAACCGCGCCGCGAGTGACTGCGGCGCGGCCATCGACTCCGGCGACTACCAGCAGGCACTGGCAATCATGGCGGACCTCAAGCCGGCGGTGGACGGCTTCTTCGACCAGGTCATGGTCATGGACGAAAACGAAGCGGTGCGCACCAACCGGCTCGCGCTGCTCACCGGCATTGCCACCCTGTTCACCCGGGTGGCCGACTTCGCCCGGCTGTAGCCGGGCAGGAAAGGGCATTCAGGCCTCAGAATCGGGGGAGAGGGAAATATCTCTCCCGACTCCGGGATTCCGGATTCGGTCTCCCGGATTCTGTCTCCTGAATTCCGGATTCCGATTCATTAACGCACTGCAAGGGAGGAACCCGACATGGCGGAAAAATTCGTCTACATCTTCAGTGCCGATCACACCGAAGGCAATGCCGCCATGCGCGATATCCTCGGCGGCAAAGGCGCCAACCTGGCCGAAATGACCACTATCGGCATTCCCGTCCCCCCCGGTTTCACCATCAGCACCACTGCCTGCGTCCACTTCTACCAGCATGACAACACCTACCCGGACGGTCTCCGGGAGCAGGTGGCGGCAGCCCTGGCCGCCATCGAACGGCAGATGGGACGAAAATTCGGCGATCCGGCCAACCCGCTGCTTTTTTCCGTCCGTTCCGGCGCCCGGGTGTCGATGCCCGGAATGATGGACACGGTACTCAACCTCGGCCTCAACGACGACACCATCAAGGGCATCATCACCCAGTCCGGCAACGAACGCTTTGCCTACGACAGCTACCGCCGCTTCATCCAGATGTACGGCAACGTGGTGCTGGGCATCGAAGGCGAAAAGCTCGAGGAACTGCTGGAGGAGATGAAGTCGGCGCGGGGTGTCAAACTGGATACCGAACTCTCGGCCCTCGACCTCAAGGAGCTGGTGGGCCTGCTCAAGGAGCGGGTGCGTCAGCTCACCGGCCGCGACTTCCCCGAGCAGCCCGAAGAGCAGCTCTGGGGTGCCGTCGGCGCGGTGTTCAAGTCCTGGAACAACCAGCGGGCGATTACCTACCGCAAGCTGAACCGCATCCCCGACCACTGGGGCACGGCGGTCAACGTCCAGGCGATGGTGTTCGGCAACATGGGCGATGATTGCGCCACCGGTGTCGCCTTCACCCGTGACCCTTCCACCGGCGAGAACTACTTCTTCGGCGAGTTCCTCGTCAACGCCCAGGGCGAGGACGTGGTCGCCGGCATCCGTACGCCGCAGCCGATCAACACGGTGAAGCAGTCCGACCCGGCGCTGCCTTCCCTCGAGGAGGTGATGCCCGAGCTCTACGCCCAGCTCGTGGACATCTATAAAAAACTCGAACGGCACTACCGCGACATGCAGGATATCGAATTCACCATCGAACGCGACCGCCTGTGGCTGCTGCAGACCCGCAGCGGCAAACGGACGGTGAAGGCGGCGATCAGAATCGCCGTGGACATGGTGGAGGAAGGGCTGATAGATAAAAAGGAAGCGGTTATGCGCGTCGACGCTCAGCAGCTCGACAAGGTCCTGCATCCGACCATCGACCCGGCGGCGCGGCCGGCGGCGATGGCAAAGGGGCTGCCTGCCTCCCCCGGTGCCGCCGCCGGCGAGGTGGTGTTCTCCGCCGACGAGGCCGAGCGCCTGCACGGGGAAGGCAGGGCGGTGATCCTGGTGCGCATCGAAACCTCGCCGGAGGACATCCACGGCATGCATGCCGCCGAAGGCATCCTCACCTCCCGCGGCGGCATGACCTCACATGCCGCGGTGGTCGCCCGCGGCATGGGCAAGTGCTGTGTCGCCGGCTGCGGCGACGTCGTCATCGACTATCGCGGCGGGTTCTTCAAGGTCGGCGACACGGTGGTGAAGATCGGCGAATGGATCACCCTCGACGGCTCCACCGGAGAAGTTTTCCCCGGCAAGGTGCCAACCGTCGAACCGGGCATGACCGGGGAGTTCGGCATCTTCATGGAATGGGTCGACACCTTCCGCACCCTCGGCGTACGCACCAACGCCGACACCCCCCACGATGCCAGGGTGGCGCGTGAATTCGGCGCCGAAGGCATCGGCCTGTGCCGCACCGAACATATGTTTTTCGAGGAGGATCGCATCATGGCGGTGCGCGAGATGATCCTCGCCGACAGCCTCGCCGGCCGGCAGAAGGCACTGGCCAAGATCCTGCCGATGCAAAAGGGGGATTTCCTCGGCATCTTCGCGGCGATGGCAGGCCTGCCGGTGACCATCCGGCTCCTTGATCCGCCGTTGCATGAGTTTCTGCCCCACACCGACCATGAACTCCAGGAACTGGCGCGGGAGATGGGCACCCCCTTCACGGCGCTGAAGAACCGCGCCGAGGGCCTGGCGGAATTCAACCCCATGCTCGGCCACCGCGGCTGCCGGCTGGGCATCAGCTTCCCCGAGATCTACGAGATGCAGGTACAGGCAATTATGGAGGCCGCCTGTGAGCTGGTGCGCGACCGCGGTATGGACGTAAAACCCGAGATCATGATCCCGCTGGTGGCCGACATCAAGGAACTGACCATCCTGCGCGAGCGCACCGAGGCCGTCTGCCGTGACACCATGGAACGCTGCGGTATCGAGGTGAAATATCTTGTCGGCACAATGATCGAATTGCCGCGGGCGGCACTGACCGCCGACCGCATCGCCGCAGCGGCGGATTTCTTCTCCTTCGGCACCAACGACCTCACCCAGACCACCTACGGCCTGAGCCGTGACGACGCCGGCAAGTTCCTGCCGACCTATGTCGCCCAGGGGATCTTCCCCGTCGACCCGTTCGTTTCCATTGACGTGGACGGCGTCGGAGCGCTGGTGGAGATGGGGGTCGAGAAGGGGCGTAAAGCCCGGCCGGATCTCAAGGTCGGCATCTGCGGCGAGCACGGCGGCGAGCCGGCATCGGTGGCCTTCTGCCACCGGGCGGGGCTCAACTACGTGAGCTGTTCGCCCTACCGGGTGCCCATCGCCCGGCTGGCGGCGGCACAGGCGGCCCTCACCGGTGCATAACGCGGGCGGCTTCGTGACCGCCCTGTCGTCTTCGCGGCGATTCCGCAACCGGGTGTACCCGACGTGTTTCGTCCGACCGCGGCGTTCCCCGGCTGCGGCATCGCCGCGAATCCGGCGCGGTTGCGTGCCAGCCGGCCGGTTGCAGGTCGACCGGCAGCACGGGGTGCCGGTTGCAGGTCGACCGTCGGGTGCCGGACGGCCTGATACCGGGCGAACGGCGGACAATGCGGTTCCGGCGGATTTGTCATCAGGGAGGGGTAATGCATTCACCGCAGGCATGGCACCGGGCGGCCGATGACATCGACACCGACGAACCGGAAGATTCGCCGCCGGCCACCGCCGGCACGCCGCTGGCACAGCTCTATCGGCGGCTGCTGGCGGCATACGGCCATCAGGATTGGTGGCCTGCCGACAGCCGCGACGAGATGCTCATCGGCGCAATCCTGACCCAGAACACCGCCTGGAGCAACGTCGAACGAGGGATTACCGCCCTGCGGACGGCCGGACTGCTGGCCCTCGAGCGGATCGCGGAGATACCGGAGGACGAGCTCGCCGAACTCATCCGGCCGACGGGCTACTATCGCCAGAAGGCGCGCCGGTTACAGGGTTTCGCCCGGCTGGTCGCGGCAGAGCACGGAGATGTGGACGGCATGGAGGCATTACCCACCGCCATGCTCCGGGCCTGGCTGCTGGAGGTTCCCGGCATCGGTCCGGAAACCGCCGACAGCATGCTGTGTTACGGCTTCTCGCGGCCGGTCTTCGTGGTCGACGCCTACACCATCCGGATCTTCGGCCGCCGCGGCCTGACGGCGGCGACCGCGCGCTACCACGAGATCCAGCAGCTGGTCCACTGCGACCTGACACCGTCGACGGCGGTATGCAACGAATATCATGCTCTGCTGGTACGGCTGGCGAAGGAATGCTGCCGCGCCCGGACGCCATTGTGCGACAACTGTCCGGCCGCCGCCGGTTGCCGGCATGGCCGGTCGCCGGTTCCAGCGGCTTCACCGTCGCTGCATGTCGCTTCCGGTTGACCCGGGCCGGGACTGCAAGTGCTTCACCACGGCTTTATAACGGCTTTACCTTTCCTCAACCGCGCAGATCCCACGGAACGATGAACGACACCATGCCACCGGTCAACCGTATCACCTCCCGTCACCCCACCGTCATCGACGCCAAGGAGGCCCTGTTCGGCAAGATTACCGCCGAAAATCGTGAACTGCGGGAAAAGCTGGGGCATCTGATAACCATCGGGCAGGAAAACGAGGCGCTGCAGGCCCGGTTCGACCGCCTCGAAGAGAATATTTTCGCCGCGGAAAACCTCGCCGACCTGGTTCGCACCCTGGCGACGGAACTGGCGGAATATTTTGCCATCCCGCTGATGACGCTGTTCCTGCTGCCACCGTTCTACCAGCAGGCAACGGAAACCCTCGGCCGAAACCGCAACCGGAACACCGACGACGGCACCCCCGTCACCGACCTGCCCCTGGCCGCCATTTCTCCGGGGGTCTACCAGGTGCTGTTCGCCAGCGGCCGGACGGTCAGCGGCGCCGGGATGATTCCGGAAATCAGGGAGTACACCCCGTTCAACCGGGGGCCCGCCGTCACCGTCGGCTCATCGGCCGCGATCCCGCTGACCGCGGGCCGGCGCACCATCGGCGCCCTGGTTCTTGCCAGCCCTGATGGGGACAAGTTCAGAGCGGATCACGCCACCGACTTCATTGAGCGCCTCACCCGCCGGCTGGCGCTGGCCGTCGAAAACCTGATCGCCCGTGATGAACTGCAACATCTCTCCCACACCGACCAGCTCACCGGCGTCCTCAACCGGCGCTCGCTGAACCGCATCCTGGGCACCGAGTTCGAACGCGCCCGGCGCTATGCCCAGCCGCTCACCATCCTGATGATCGACCTCGACGATTTCAAACAGGTCAACGACCGCTACGGTCATGCCGCCGGTGACCGCCTGCTGGAGCATTTCGCCGCCATCCTCAGAACCTGTACCCGCGGCAGCGACACGGTCTTCCGTTACGGCGGCGACGAGTTCGTCGTCATCATGCCCCACACAAACAACGAACAGGCACGGGCGGCGGCGGACAAGATCGACCTCCAGGTCCACAACCAGGGGGTTCCCTGGCAAAACGAAACCCTGCCGATCAAACATTCCCGGGGGCTGGCATCCTGGCCGGAAACCGCGGCGGAGACCGCCGAACAGTTGTTGCAAACGGCTGATCAGCGGCTGTACGAAGTGAAACGGCAACGGAAGGAAGGGCGAGGCTGAGCCGACCGGCGGCGGCACATCCCGACCCCGACCACCGTGGTGTAGCGGATATGGGGGATACCCGCCGCGGCATGGAAAGCGGCGATTGGTGGCGAACCGTCAGTCCCGCCGGCTTGCCACCAGCCGACGGGCGTGATCGCGGATCAGTTCCCATTCGGCGCCGTCGAGACCGGCGCCGCGGGCGACCTGTTCGGCAAAGGCAAGGCTTACCAGATCGCCGGGGGCGTGGGCGTCGTTGTTGACCAGCAGCCGCGCCCCGGTTTCCCGGGCGATCCGCGCCACGTGCCCGTTGGTCAGGCTGTGACCCCGCCGGGTGGTGATTTCCAGAAAGATTCCCCGTTCGGCGGCCAGGGCCGCCGCGGCGCCGTCGATGAGCCCCGGGTGGGCAAGGATATCGATATCGGCCGCCAGCGCCGCCCGGTTGGTTCCCGGGCATACCGGTTCGACGATGGTCTCCCCGTGCACCACGATAATCCGCGCCCCGAGATCCCGGGCCCGCGTTGCCAGCGACGCAATAAGTGCCGGCGGCACGTGGGTGATCTCCACCCCCGGCAACAGCGTTATGGCCATTTCCGGCCGCAGTTCCTCGCACACCCGGACCAGCCGCGGCAGCACAAAATCGAGATTGGAGCCGTCTACGTGATCGGTGAACGCCAGCGCCCCGTAGCCCTTGTCCTCGGCCCGCCGGGCCAACTCCGCCGGCAGCAGGGCACCGTCGCTGAAGATGGTGTGGGTGTGCAGATCGATCATGGCGATCCCTCATGTAAGTGAAGAAGACGGGGTTGTTACGTAGCACTCAGAAATGCCGCCGGGCAAGCATCCACAGCCGCGCTCCGGCGTAACCACCGGCACCGTCGGCGAGGAGATCGAGCCACGAGGGCTCACGACCGGGCACCTGGGACTGATGCAGTTCATCGCTGATGCCGTAGACGACGCAGAAGACCGTTGCCGCCAACAGCACCACGGTCGGGTTCCAGCCCGGAAAGCGGCGCTGAAAACAGCGATAGGTCAGTAACCCGAGGCCGGCATACAACGCCAGGTGAGCCATCTTGTCGTTGGGCATCCACGCCGGCGGCACCATGCTGCCGAGATCGGAACGGCTGGAAAGGAAAAAGATACCGAGGCAATAGACCACCACCGGCAGCAGGTAATAAAGCCCGAACGGCCGCACCGTTGCCGTTTCGTCGCCCGCCCCCGCCATCTTCTCAGCCTGCCGTCCTGACATCGGTTGCCGTCACCATTTTTCCGTTCCTTCCGTTGCCGAAACCGCAACCGCTGAACAATACCCTCGCCCACCGGATGGATCCGTGATTACAACTCCGGGGGGGGGGCACGGCGCGGATGAACCGGGAGGCCCATCGATACGTCACTCCACCCCACCGGCTGCAACCACACCGGAAAAGTGCCGCCATGCGTCAATAAGCTTCGGTTCCGGTATGTACCCGTGATCCCTGCAACGAGTGCCGCAGTGCACGGGTGATTTGCACCGGGACGATATCGCCCGGGTGCGGGTGCGGGTGCGGGTGCGGGTGCGGTTTTGCAGCACTGAAGTTGACAATACGGTTGGCATCGTCACGGCCGCTCCAGTGCTCACCGCGCCGGTCGCGGCCCAGCACCAAAACCTGTCTGGTGGTACCAACAAGCTGTTCGAGGTTCGCGCGGGTAATCTCGTCCTGCAGTGCCTGGAAGCGGGCGAGCCGTTCGCGGCACTCATCGTCAGGCACCTGGCCGGCGAATGCCGCCGCCCGGGTCCCGGGCCGCGGCGAATACCTGAACGAATATACCGTATCGTAGCGCACCCGCCGAATCATGTCGAGGGTTGCTCGAAAATCCTCCTCGGTCTCGCCGGGGAAGCCGACAATCATGTCGGCTGAGAAGGCGATATCCGGGCGCGCCCGCCGCAGACGTTCGACGATGTCCAGGTAGCCGGCGGCGGTGTAGCCGCGGCCCATGCGTTCGAGTACCCGGTCGGAACCCGCCTGCAGGGGCAGGTGGATCTGCGGGCAGAGGTGTTCAAGCGTGCCGAAGGCGGCGATGAGGTCGGGCGACATATCCTGCGGATGGGAGGTGACGAAACGCAGGCGCCGGAGCCCGGGCAGGCGGTCGATGGCCGCCAGCAGCCGGGGAAAATCGATCTCGCCGGAGGTTTTCATCCCGTAGGAATTGACGTTCTGACCCAGCAGCACCAGTTCCCTAACCCCGGCGACAAGCAGCTCGCGGCACTCGGCAATGATCTCCGTGCTGGGGCGGCTGTACTCCCGGCCGCGGACGTAGGGAACGATGCAGTAGGCGCAGAAGTTATCGCAGCCCTGCATGATGCTGACAAAAGCCGACACCGCCCCGGCGGCGGGCCGGGGGACGATATCAAGCGACGGGATGCGCTCCCGGAAGGAATTGGCGCACTGCGGCCGGCCGGTCTCCCGTACCCGCCGCACCATCTCCGGCAGCTCGGCGATGGCGTGGGTGCCGAAAACGATATCGAGCCGCGGCCAGCGCTCCTGGAGCCGTGCGCCCCACTGCTGGGCGACGCAGCCGCCCACCGCCACCACCAGCGCGGGGTTGCGGCGCTTGAGCGGCAGCCGGCGGCCCAGGGCGCTGAACACCTTTTCCTCGGGTTTGGCGCGGACGCTGCAGGTGTTGATGACGATGAGATCGGCGGTCCGGGGGTCGGCGGTCTCGTCGTAGCCTTCGAGCGCGAAAAGATGCCGCACCGTCTCGGAATCGTGGACGTTCATCTGACAACCGTAGGTCTCGATGTAGAGCCGCGGCCGACGTCCTGCAGGGGCATATCGTGCGGTGGTATCAGCCATCATGACAGCATATACATCCGTGGAAGGGCGATTCACGAATCGCCCTTACGGGTTGACGCAAGACAACGAAGATGGTGCGGTTACGAAGCCATCCTTCACGGTGTCCACGGCCAGCCTTTGACCTCGTCCATCACCCGGTAGTTGGTCAGGTCGAGGTGCAGCGGCGTCAGGGAGACGAAGCCCTCGCGCACCGCCTGCATGTCGGAATCGGGCCGGGGCTCGCCGTCGACGATATCGCCGCCAATCCAGTAGTATTTGCGGCCGCGGGGGTCGGTGTTCTCGACCACGGCGTCGGAATAGCCGCGCTTGCCCTGGACGGTGACACGGAAGCCGGCCAGTTCCCCGGACGGCAGGTCGGGAACGTTGACATTGAACAGGGTGTCGGGCGGCATGCCGTGTGCGAGAATGCGTTCGGCCACCTGCCGGGCGACACGGCCGGCGGTCTCGAAATGATGTTCACGGTCGATCACCAGGGAAACGGCCAGCGACGGGATCCCCAGCAAGGTACCCTCGAAGGCCGCGGCGACGGTACCCGAGTAGGTGACATCGTCGCCGAGATTGCCGCCGGGATTGATGCCGGAGATTACGAGATCCGGCGGGGTATCGCGCAGCACCACGTTGACGCCGAGGTTGACGCAGTCGGTGGGCGTGCCGTCAACGGCAAAACGCCGCGGGGCAATCTCGTCGATACGCAGGGGGTTGCGCAGGGTCAGCGAATGACTGGAAGCGCTCTGCTCGCGGTCGGGGGCGACCACCGTCACCTCGCCGATCTCGGCTAGATGTTCCGCCAGCACGTGCAGGCCGAAGGCCTGGATACCGTCGTCGTTGGCCACCAGGATTCTGGGTTGGCGATTCTTCATGCCCCGGTTATACGTTCTTTCCCGGGGTTAGTCAACGGCCGGAGTACCCGGCTGAAACTTTACTTGCCGGGAGGATTCTGTTAGATTCGCCCCATCGAGTCAGCTCCATCACGATGGAGAACGGCTGACACAGTTTTTTTGAAAGGCACGGTCACCATGATTTACCGCACCCATTCGCGCCACCGCAACCTCCGGCAATCACGCCGGCATCGGGTGTTCGTATGCACCCTGCTGCTGGCACTGTGTGCCGGCGCGTTTGCCATCGGCATTATCCCGGCGGCGGTGGCGGACATCCCCACAAACGCGGCGGATATCCCGGCAGCGGATACGGATACGGCGGCAGAGACAACAACATTGGCACCCGGTGCCGCCGGCCCGATATACAGCCCCGCCCCGGCGGCAAACGGATTCGGCACGGGACGGTTCAACAACAGTGTCACGCGGGCGGAAGCGGATGCCGACGACGACGGCGTCATTCATGTCGGCGTCGTGCTGCCCCTGACCGGGCCACAGGCGGAGGTTGCCGAACGGGCACGACGGGGATTCGCTCTCGGTGTCGAGGAGATCAACGCTGCCGGCCGGCCGGAAGGCGCCCGCCTGCAATTCCACTACCTCGATTCCGCCGGCACTCCGGACGGCGCCCGCCGGGCGGTGGCCGGTGCCATCGAAAAATTTCCCGAGCTGCTGCTGCTTACCGGCGGCATCACCCGGCCGGAAGCCACCGCCGCCGCAAAGGTCGCGGATGAAGAGGGTTTACCGTTCATCGTCAGCTCGGCACGGATCAGCCGCCGGCGCGCCGGAGGGTATGATTCTTCCGGCATCTTCCAGTTGGCCCCGCCTGCGGCCGCCCGTTTCGCGGCCCTGGAACAACTGGCGACCGGTAACGGAGATATCGTCCGCCTGGCGATTCTTTTCACCGGTGATATCTGCGCCACCGAGGAGGCCCGGCGGCTGCGCGCCGCCGGCGCCGGACTGAATGTGGACCTCGCCGTCTGGCAGCACTTTTCCGCCAACCGCCGGCACCTCGACGATCTGGCCCGCCACCTGGAGGAAAACCCGGTGGAGATCGTCTTCGCCTGCGGCGCTCCGACCGCGGTGGCGCCGCTGGTGCGGGTCATCGGCGAAAGGTTTCCCAACCTGCCGGTTACCGTTTTCGGCGCGGCATTCGCCGACCCCGACTGGCTCCGGCAACTGGGTCCCGCCGCCGGCAACGTCCAGGTGTGCTGCCGCTGGTCACCCTTTCTTTCCCTGCCGGGCAGCGACGCCTTCGCCGCCGCCTACACCCTGCGTTACAACGAACTGCCCGGCGTCTTCGCCGCCGAGGCCCACGCTGCCGCCCACCTCATCGGCGCGGCGGTTGCCGCCGGCAGCCGCCGGGACCGGGCAGAGATCATCCGGCAACTGGAGTACATGGCCCTGCCGACGGTCATCGGCGAGGTACGGTTTACCGCCGCCGACACACCCGCCGACAACGGCACGACCGCCGCCGGCATCTTCCACAACCGCCGCCCCTGGCATCTGTTGGCGTGGAACGGTGTCAGCCTGGAACCCGTCGACGGGCTGGCGGTATACACGCCGCCGGCACCGGAGCTTGAAACGGTACCGGAAACAATGCCGGCCACCGGGAGGGATCACGGGGGGGCACAGCCGCTTCCACGACAATCCACGGTCAACCCGGAAACAGCTTCGCACTCTGTTTCTTCACATTTTCAATAACTTATGGGCGGAACCGCTTGATTATGACATCCTTCATCATGTTGTAATGTTTGTCGTTGCCGGTGAACAGGGGGAGACCATGAGCAAGAGCGGTGGAACCAACGAGAGCATCGACGAATTGCAGGGAATGGCCCAAAAAATGTTGTTCAACCACAAACATTGCCTTGGCGGAGATTTCTTCCGTTTGCGGTACAAAGACGAAGATGGAGCTGTTGCGGCATCCTCCTCACTGGCGGGTGAGGGTGCGGTAGATTCGCGGCAGCCGGTCGGGCAGGTCGCGGACGTCACCGATGACGGTGTGGTGGACGTCGCCATAGAGCCGGTCGAGATCGGGTGAGGCGGTGGTATTGATGGTGATGGCGTGGACGTGGATGTGGTGCGCACGACATTCACGGATGGCCATGCGGGAGTCGGCGATGGCGTAGCCGGCGCTGTAGTCCTGGTCATTGGGCAGGCCGTCGCTGAGAATAATGAGCAACTTGACCCGTGCCGGCCGCGTTGCGAGGCACCCGGCGGCGTGACGCACCGCGGGCCCCATGCGGGTGTTTTTTTCCGGCCGGAGGGCGCCGACGCGGCCCTTCACCTCGTGCGAAAGTTTTTCGTCGAAACCCTTGACGACGAAAAACTCCGCCGCCAGCCGCCCGGAACCGGAAAACCCCGCCACCGCGAAGCTGTCCCCCACCCGCTCCAGGGCCTCGCAGAAAAGGACGATGGCCTCCTTCTCCACCGCCAGCACCGTTTTTGCGCTGGCGGCCACCGGCTTTTTCGTCGAGCCGCTGACGTCCACCAGCAGATAGACCGCGACGTCACGCTCCACCTTCAGGCGCTTGCGGTAGAGGCGGTCGGAGGGCGTGCGGCCGCGGCGCCGGTCGAGGGCGTACTCCAGCAGGGCGTCGTAATCGAAGGCATCGCCGTCGGGCCAGTGACGCAGAATCTGCATCCCTTCGGGCCGCAACAGCTCGAAATTGCGGCGGATACGGCGGATGAGCCCGCGGCGCTCAGCCAGCACCGCCGGATAGAAATCGAGATCGTGTCCCACCCGCTGGTGTTCCAGCAGCTTGACGTGCCGGCGCAGATAGTCATGCACACCCTCACTCCACTCGTCATACCAGAAGGTCGGCACCTGCAGATCCAGCTCCCGCGCCGCGGTACCGGAGTCATCGCGGGCGAAGAATGATTCGAGATCGACCCCGTCCAGCACCGCCCGCAGGTCGACCCCTGCCGGCACTCGCAGTTTGCCGCCGGCCAGCAGTTCCATCTTGAACCCGGCCGCATCCAGGCCCGCCGCCATCTGGCGGATGATCTCGGCAAGATCGGCGCGGTAGGAGTCGATACCGCCCGCGGCCAGAGATTCCTGCACCTCGTGCGCCCGCTCCAGTTCGCGGTGGCGGGCGGCGGCGGCGAGATCGAAACGGAGCCGCCGGCCCGCGGGATAGACCACGCCGCCGGCAACATCGACCGCCGCCGACGGCAGCAGGGGAAGCACCGCGGCATACGCCGCCGCGGTCACCGCCGCCGAGCGCTCGACCAGGGACGGCATGACGGCATGAACCATCAGTTCACGGCACAGGATGGAAGTCACCGACAAATCGACCGGTAACGGCGGGCTGCCGGTTGCCGGAATAGCCGCTGCCGATACATCGTTTGCCTGCGTCTCTGATTCCCGACAATCCATTGCCGATACGTTCATCATGGTGGAGGAGCCCACCGGGGCTGGTTTCGATGCCACCCAACCTGCGGTGGTGAGATCCGGAACCGGATAACCTCCCTTCGGGATACATGACGCGGCTGCCTCAGCACCGGTTCCATCTCCGTCCGGCACCATACCCGGATCCACCTCCAGCACCAGCCGGCCGTAAAGCCTGAACCAGAACCCCCGGCCGGAATCGGCGGCATGGGTCGCCGCCTCACGACGCCAGGCGTCCGCCAGCGCCCGGCGGGCACGGGCGGCGAAGCCGGGGTAGCGGCGATGGAGTGCGGCAAGCATCCGCACTTCCTCCACCAGGGCCAGCAGCTCGGCGGCGACACCGGGAAGCGGAAAGCGGGTAAGGAAGCGGTAAAAATCGTCGGACCGGGCTTCCGGGGGCCAGCCGGGCAGGGGCACGGAAGGAGACGGGACCGCGGACACGGATGAAGCCGTGGGGACCAACGCATCCCGGGTTACGCAAGCGTTCGGTACCGTGCCGTCAACCCCGGCAGTCGGCGGCGGCGTGGCTGCCGGTTGCCGCAACGCTGAAGTCCCCGCAACCGCCGCCCCCACGCTGCACGACTTTGATGCGGCACCGTTGCTCCTCCCGTCGAAATCCTCATCCACCCCATTACCATAACCGGTTCCCATTTTTCCGCCGGCAGTCCGACAGTCATCGTCATTATCCCGGGACATGGCAAACAGGGGGTGCCTCGCACCCATCACTCCGGCGGCCAGGTCGCACAGGCGCTCAAGATCGAAATCAAAGCTGCCAGCTTCGATGTATCCCAGTTCGAGCCCGGCGAGGAGCCGGTAGAAACGGCGGTTTTCCGCCACCGTCGCGGCACGGTCCAGTTCCCGCGGCAGATAGATGACGCCGCCGTCGGTGCAGGCACCGTCATCGGCATGGCGACGGACGGGGGGCAGATGGTCGATGGTGCGGACGCCAATGTCCGCGGCACCGCGGGCCTGCAGATATCGCTGCAGCGCGGCGGCCACGGCGGTGAAGGGCACCACCGTCTGCAACTCACGGCAGGAGGCAATACCCCGGCGCGATTCGAGGGCAAGAAACCGGGCGGCACGATCGCTGTCCGGCTGGGCCAGCGCCCGGTCGACAAAGATATCGAGGTGGGCCGGCGACAGGTGGACCGCGCCCTGCTCGATCCCGGTGAGATAGGCCTGCACGAGCCGGTAATCGCGGGCGGCAACACGCCGCAGCGGCGGCGCCTGGAAGGCACGGCGGTCATCGGCGGCAAACAGCAGGCCGCGGGACACCAGGGGGGCGTAACGCACCAGGCCGCGTTCATCCATACCCTGATCGAGGGCACTGAACATGGCATCGAGAAAGATGGCGGCGTGTTCGTGTGGCGCGCCGGTGAGCACCGCAAGGAAGGCGTTCATCACCTGGCCCAGCGGATATGGGCCCCAGGGGCCAACGGCCGCCAGCAGATCGCGGGCACCGGCGAGCAGCCCCGGATCGCCGGCCGCGGCGACGGCGACGAACTTGTCGGCGACGAAGCGGCCCAGATGGGGCGTGATCCGCCGGCCGCTCTCCACTGCCCGGGCATAGGATTCCTGCACCGGCGGCGCCACCCGGCCAGCGAGCCGCGCCAGCCCGGCGGCCACGGCGCGGCCCAGCTCCGGCTGCTCTGCAAGCCAGCCGGCGGCATGATTCACCAAAAGTTCCAGTTCCGCCGCCGCAGGCGGCGGCTTTCGCCCGGCGAGGTCATGATAAAGTTGCGCGGAAAACTCCGCATCGAGCAGGAACAGGGGCTCGAGAACGGTCAGCAGATCGAAGGAATCGGTAGCCGGCGACGAAGACTGAAAAACGGCAGCGGCGGCCGGATGCAAAGCGGCGGCAGACTGGTCATCGTCTGGTTGACGGGGCTTCGACATAACAATATTGGTGGCGTCGCAACAAAGCCCTTCGTCAGGCCCCTGACACATGACGGGGGTTGCCGCCATCAAGGCCTTGATCCGGGCAGGTGAAGGAATCAGAACGTAAAATTGCGGTCACGCGTCGCGTGCATCGGCGAAACCGTCATCGGTTTGATCGGTTACAGCGGCAGCGATTTCACCATTGTCATCGGCATCGAACAGGTCGCCGATGATCTCTTCCAGGGTTTCCTGGAGGCCGGCATCGTCGGTAAGCGGCCCGGCAACGGCGGCCCGGCAGGCCACCGGCGGCGCAATGCCCTGGACGATAAGCTGGCCGGCGTAGATCAAAAGGCGGGTGCTGGCACCCTCGGCCAAACCCTGCTCACGAATATTACGAATGCTGCCGCCCAGCGCCACCAGGCGGGCGGCGGTGGCGGCATCGACCCCGCTTTCGGCGGCGACGATCCGCGCCTCGGCCTCCGGTTCGGGATAATCGAACTCCAGCGCCACGAACCGCTGCCGGGTGCTCTGTTTCAGATCCTTGAGCACCGACTGGTAGCCGGGGTTGTAGGAAATGACGAGCATGAAATCGGGATGAGCCGGAACCACCTCGCCGCGCTTGTCCACCGGCAGCACGCGGCGGTCGTCGGCCAGGGGGTGGATGACCACGGTGGTGTCCTTGCGCGCCTCCACCACCTCGTCGAGGTAGCAGATGCCGCCGTGGCGCACGGCGGTGGTCAGCGGGCCGTCCATCCAGACGGTCTCGTCGCCGGTGAGCAGATAGCGGCCGACGAGATCGGCGGCGAACAAATCCTCGTGGCAGGAAACGGTGATCAGCGGCCGGCCCAGGCGCCAGGCCATGTGCTCGACGAAGCGGGTCTTGCCGCAGCCGGTAGGCCCCTTGAGCATCACCGGCAGACGTTCGCGGCCGGCGGCGAGAAACAGTTCCACCTCGCCGGCCACCGGCAGGTAGAAGGGCTCCGCGCGAATCAGGTAGTCGTCGATGGGGCGCTGCGGGGCGGGTGATGAATCATCAGATGCGGACATTACAAATCACTTTCCTCAATGCCGGCAGTCTTCATCAGAAACCTTTGCAACCCTGCCTTGAGCGGATTAGTACCATAAACCGGTTCGGAAATTCTGCTTTCGTTTCCCGCCCTGGCGCAAATATGTTGACCTCCCCTGATCCGCAGCAATTCCCATCCCTCCATTTCAAGAATCCGGCAAAATCGCTTTCCAGTGACGATTTTCACACCGCGATCTCTACAACTTTATCCGTACCGGAAACTTCAAGATGCTGCATATCGACGGACAAGCACCCTTCGACCGCTTCGCAAATATTGGCCAACAGCTCGTCAAAGGTTTCGCCCTGCGTCGCACAACCCGGCATGGCAGGGACTTCGGCCCAATATCCGCCTTCCTCCGCCTCATGTATGACCACCTTCAATTTCATGGTTACCTCCCTTACCGCAAGTCATCATGATCTCGGGTTGAAAAACAAAATCCGTCATTCAGCCCGGAATAATGAACCGCTTATCGGCAGCCACGGTGAAGACCAGCCGGCCGTCATCCTCCCGAGCGGCATCGCCAAACACCTGGCGGCGGCAGCCACAGCCGCAGTCATAGAAGGTCAGGGCATGGGATTGTCCGGGAGCGGGATCGGGATTGGGCAGCACCGCCAGGTCCCGGGCGCGGGTTTCCATGCACCCCTCGGCGGTTTCCGTGAGCAGCCGCACGAAACCGCGGGGCATGAAGTTGATCTGTTCCATTGTCGTGCTCGTCCTTTCCTTCCCGCCATCCTTACCGTACCGATATCGGGCAGCCGGCTACCGGCCCGCGTCCAGCCTGCCGGACAACGGCACGTCCGCCCAACCACGGCACCCCTGCCGGACCAGGAAAGCAGTGAACCCCAAACCGGGGTACGAGTCGGCATCCGCCGGCATGCAGGTGGACCGTCATCATCGGGGGCGGCGGGTTCTTCTTTTTCACTCGGCCGCGGCGTTGGCCCCCACCAGCCGCCGCAGGCGGAGAAAATCGAGGGCGCCGAGAATCTCGTGATAGTCCAGCCCGCCCTCCCGGTCGGCCGGGGGGCCGGTCACGCTAAGCAGGCAGTCGTCGGCAATGACGATCTGCACCTCGCGACCGCCGCCCGGTGCCGAACCGGCCAGGGCCGGGAAACCGCGCCAGGAGACTATCGTCGTCTCACCGCCGGGCGGCAACAGCGACGGGTTCTCGATCAGCGACCGCGTCCCCTGAACGAAGGGCGACAGCGCGGCGATGCTCACCACCACCGCGCCCGCCGCCTGGCGATAACGACGGCGCACGGTAATACCGGTGGCACCACGGGCGTCGGCACACACATCGGTATCCTCTACCCGCCAGCCCCGTGGCGCCGGCGGCAGACAGGCGGCCAGTTCGGCGGCCAGCTCGCGGCGCACGGCAGCGGCGGCATCTGCGAAGGCCGTCAGGGCTTCCGGTAGCCGGCGGGCGGCGTAATGGTCGAGGGCAACGCGGGCGGCGGCAGGAACTTCATCACCGGCGACATTGCCGCCGGCCGGGATAACAACGGCCGGGGCACCGGCGGATTCATCGGCACCGGGGCCGACAGAAGGCGCGGCCGCAGTACGCCGGCACTCCGTCCGCGCCGTCGGCACGGTCGCGTTTGCCGCTTCGGCCGGCACCGAAACGCAGAGTACGACCAGGCAGCAAAGCACCGCCGGCAAGCCAATATGTGTTTTGTCGGTTCGTTGCGATTTCATTATCCCGCATCTATCACATCGGCAAGATGTTTGACAAGCGGGGCGGCATGCAATACAGTCAGCGGTACCTTACCAGAACATGGCGGCAACACGAAATTGGGATCGAACATGGAACAAACAGCCAGGGAACAAACAACCCCGGGGGCCGTCGCCGACTGCCCTTTCTGCCATCCGGCGGCGAACGATATCGTCGACCGGAACGACCGGTTCTACATCCTCGCCGACCGTTTTCCGGTAACAACGGGACATCGGCTGATCATACCGTGGCGGCACGTGGAAAACGCACTGGATATGGACACCGCCGAGATCGCCGCGGCATGGGAACTGGCACGCCGGGAAGCGTCACGACTCAAGGTCTCCGACCCGGCCATCGCCGGCTTCAATCTCGGCTTCAACTGCGGCCTGGCGGCGGGCCAGACCATCTTTCACGTCCACCTGCACCTCATTCCGCGGCGGACAGGGGACATGGATAACCCCCGCGGTGGCGTCCGCGGCGTGATTCCGGCCCGGCAGCATTATTGATAATCAAACCGCCTATTTCTCCCCCCGGCGATATTTCCCCCGCGCCATCTCCGGCGGCAGCGACATCTCTTCATCCAGATCCAGACAGGTAACCACGCCGGCGGCGGACAGCCGGTAGCGCAGACCGCTTTCCGGACACGTCGCCAGCCCGTCGGTAGCGAACTCCAGCCGCCGGCCGTGGCGGCTCATCCAGCCGCTCCCGCGCCCCGGCACCCCGGTAATAAGGGCGTAGTCCGGCACGTCGCGGGTGACCACCGCGCCGGCGGCGATGAAGGCGTAACGCCCGATGGTTACACCGCAGACGATGGTGGCATTGGCACCGACGGTGGCGCCGCGGCGAATCAGGGTGCGCTCATAGAGTTTCTTGCGCGAAACCTGGGAGCGCGGATTGCCGACGTTGGTCAGCACGCAGGAGGGGCCGAGGAAAACATCGTCCTCGATCTCCGTTCCCTCAAAGACGGAGACATTATTCTGGATCTTCACGTTGTTGCCGATACGCACCCCGCCGGCGATATACACGTTCTGCCCGAGACTGCAGCGGCCGCCGATGACCGCCCCCGTCTGCACGTGGCAAAAATGCCAGATGTGGGTGTCGGCCCCGATGGCGACGCCATCGTCAATGACGGCGGTGGGATGGGCAATGAAATTGTTATTGAAATTGCTGTTGAAATTGTTTTGCATTGACAGTTCCCTGCGGCTCTCCTATATCATGAAAGAAGGATTCATGCCGGGATTGCCCCGAAGCTGATTATCCGGGCAACCACCGGACCTGATCCGCACCACTGTCCGGACAACGAACCGCACAACCTCAGGTTTACGTCAGGACAACGTCCGTGGAGGCCGCCATAACCCCGCTATCCGCCCGCATCAATGCCATGACTCCGGAAGAATATCTTGCCGCCGAAGCCGCAAGCGACGTCAAGCACGAGTACATCCGGGGCGAGATCTTCGCCATGGCCGGTGCCGGCGATGCCCATGTGACGATAACATTGAATGTAGCATCGGCACTCAAGGCCCATCTGCGCGGCGGTGACTGCCGCGCCTTCATCGCCGACATGAAACTCCGGGTCGAGGCCAGTGACGCCTTTTTCTACCCCGACGTCTTCGTCACCTGCGGCGAAGCCGCACGCCAGGGTCGTGACGCCAAGACCGACGCACTCCTGATCGTCGAGGTACTCTCGCCGGCCACCGCTGCCTATGACCGGGGCATGAAGTTCGCCCATTACCGGCAGATACCCGGCCTGCAGGAATATCTGCTCATCGATCCCGCCGCCCGCACCGCCGATCTCTACCGCAAGGGCTCCGACGGCCTGTGGGTGCTGCGTCCGTACGCCGCCGGCGACACCCTCGAACTGGCCACGGTCAACCTTTCCCTGTCCCTCGACACGGTCATCTTCGAGGACGTGATCGATCAGGATGACATAATCGATCAGGAACCGGAGCCACCGGAGACCGCGTCATGAAAGTCGACATCGACGTGATGGTACCGGAAATCGTCAAACTACTCAAGCCACTCAAGCCCGACAGGATTATTCTGTTCGGCAGCTACGCCTATGGCACGCCCCATGAAGACAGCGACATCGATCTGTTTTTGCTGAAAGATGATTTACCCATCGATGAGTTAGATGCCTACGAGTTACAAGCCAGAAAAAACATTCGCACCCTGATCGCCAAATACCGGGTTGGATTCGATATCCTGTCAGCTCCAACCTCGTATATCGAAGGACGGGACGATTATTTCTACAAGATAGAAATTCTCCGCAATGGAAGAGTTCTTTATGAACAAAACAGCGGCACGTGAGTGGTTAACGAAGGCCTGGCATCATCTAAGTTCAGGTCGTATCCTTTACGAAGCAAACCATTACACCGACACGATAGCTGTAGACCTGCATTATGCGGTAGAAATCTCGCTCAAGTCATTCCTGGCATTTGAGAACAAAAGAATTCCACGCACACACGACCTCATTGACATATACGAATCAGTCAAAAGAAATATAAATTTTGACGCAGATGAAATATCACTTCTGGACATCATCACAACGTACCATATCAAAGGTTCGTACCCAACGTTGCACCGCACATTACCAACAAGAGAAGAAATATGGCAGGTTCTTATATTTACCGAAAAACTCTTCAGTGATGTCTGTGCAAAACTCGGCATAGACGTCGAAACAGTGAAAATTACGTAGCCTTTACACCAGTCGGGCTACGGCTGGGTGGATCTGATCGCCGCCGGCGACACCCTCGAACTGGCCACGGTCAACCTTTCACTGCCCCTCGACACGGTCATCTTCGAGGACGTGATCGAGCAGGAAGACATGATCGATCAGGAGCCGGAACAACCGGAGACCGCGTCATGAAAGTCGACATCGACGTGATGGTACCGGAAATCGTCAAACTACTCAAGCCACTCAAGCCCGACAG
>JAFGAM010000104.1 GCA_016933675.1 Candidatus Anaeroferrophillacea bacterium | reverse complement strand
TCAATATTGATGGAATTACAACAACTGCCAAAATACGTCAAAATGGGATGGCATTGTCACCGCCCCGGATTCGCGGCGCGCAAAAGCAGTGGCATGCAGAGTTCATGGAACGGTAGGCCGCAGTGACTCAGCTTGCAGCGCCTGTCTGCGTGCGCCACGCACAGGCGGGGAACCAAAAAGATGGGGTTGTTACGAAGACAGCACAATTCGCCACCGGGCGGACGGGTAACGGAACCGCCCGGACAAGGCCCGTTAACGACATAACAATGCCGGCGGAGTTCATCCGCCGGCGGCATGATGGCCGGCGCCGATCGGCCGGCGCCGGAGAGGATGAATGGTCCCGGCCGGAAGATACCGGCCGGGACCATGAATTTCCTACTGCACCCGAACGCCGCTGACCAGCCCCTCGTCGACGGGGGTACCGTTGTAATAACAGCGATAATAGCCGCTGAAACGATCCGCCGTCAGGTGGTCGATCCCGTAGACGTAGCGATAGCCGGACAGGGTAAACTCCAGCTGATAGCCTTCTCCGGTACCATAGCCGATCGCCGGACGGTAAGAACCCCAGCGGGCGGTGACGGCTCCGTGGGATTCCTCGACCCGCAGCAAATCGGCATGCACCCGTTCCTCACCGTAGTAGGTCGAAGTCACCTGCCAGGTTCCGGCCAGGGAGTGAATCTTCAGCTTGAGCAGCTCCACCAGGCCGCGGTTGAAATCGAACGGCACTCCTGCCGTACCATCTGCCACATAGGTCGCGACATAGAGGTCGCCGGCAAGATATTTGAAATCGCCGGCGTTGGTCGCTGCGGCAGCGATGGGCGGCTGTACCGGAATGTCTCCCAACTGGTAGGGGTCCACCAGGGTCGGCCCCTGGCAGGTAAAGCAGCCGAGTTGGCGGAAATCGACCGCGTCCAGAACCACCTCCCGTGCCCGCGGCACCCCGGTGGAGTAGAACCGCGCCTGCCAGTCGGAGGCGGATTCATGGGGAAACGGCACGATGGTGCCGTCGGGCAGGACCGCAAACACGTTGCCGGCGGAAAATGGGTCGTGCATCATCAGGACATAAAGCCGGCCGGGGGTATCGCTGATGGAGTTGATCTTCAATGCGTAGGTTCCCTCGGCAGTAAAGGAATCCTCCTCGTGGTAGATGTAGGCGCCGTCGGCGCCGCCGCTGAGATATAAGGTACAGACAATCTCCACCGGTTCTTCGGTTACGGTGCCGGTATCTCCTCCGGTCGTACCGGCATCCCCACCGCTATCAGTTTCCTCCCCGGTGCCGGTATCCGTCGCGGTGCCGGTATCGCCAGTCCCGGTCGGGATGCCGGTAAACCGGATAGTCAGCGCACCGTCGAAGCGGCCGCCGTGATCCGGCACATAGCCCACGGAAAAAGACCGGTTGTCCCCGGAGGTGATCCTGTCGCCGGCGGCCAGGCCGGTGAAGGAAAACACCCCGCCGACAACAGCAACATCCGCCACCGTCAAATCGAAGCGCGACAGATTCCTGATCATCACTCCCCGCAAGCTGCCGGTACCCGCCGTGACGGTAGGAAAATCAACCGTTACCGGGGTAATCCCGGTGTTGGCCCCGACATCGTCAATCACGATCAAGGTCGCCGCCCGGCCGAAATCGAAGGCCTGAATATCGGCCATATCGAATGCCCGGCCATAGACATCCGAATTAGTTTCATACCGGTTGCGGGCATCTTTCCAGACGGTGAAAAAGCGGTGGGGACCGTAGTTGTAGGCGGTGACCGGATCATACTGGTTGCCGGGGGCGATGCTAACCGGGTAATTGGTGCCCCACAGGCTGCCTTCGCAGTCGACGAACTGGCCGTAGATATCGACGTTTTCCTGCGTCATCTGCGTGTTGCGACCGTCCTGCCAGGTGACGAAGAACAACTGGTCGGTCACATCCGGGGCAACATGGGGCCGGGTCTGGTTGGAGGCCGCCACCGAGGGATCCTGCACCCCGTCATAATCGCGATCCTGGAAACTCAGCAACCGGTTGGGGCCATAGGGGCCGCCGCCGGAGAACAGCAGCTGCCCGTAGATCTTGCTGAAACCGTTCTCCTCCTGCGTCTCCCAGGCGACGAGAAATTTACGATGCACGGGCTCGAAACCGGCAGCGGGGTAGTGGGCCGCCCCGGCCGACGCATCGATGCGCTGCGCATGGACGCTCCCCTGGAAGATATGTTTGTCGAACAGGCAATAAAGGTGATGACCGGGATCTTCGTCATCCTCCTCCCAGGTATCCAGTTCCAGTTCGGTGAAGAACGTGTCGTCGGAACTCGGCCCTTCCACCTGGGGGCGGGTTTCAACGGTCTCGTTCCCCTCAGCGTCGACATCGACGATGAAGTCCACCTCGTGCTCCTCGAAGGTGCAGGTCATGGTCGCCCGACCACGAACCCCCTCCCAGACGATGAGGGTTTCCGCGGCGAACTGGTCGCAGGCAACCACGACATTGTTGATGTTGGTGAAATATTCAAAAACAAGGATGTCTTCCTCGGCGCCCACGGCACGGGAAATGAGCCTGGGGGTGGACGTCGAACTGTTGCGGACGATGTCGGCATAGTTGGCGGCGGGCACCGCGCCGTCGACCACGCCGAAACCAATGTAATCGGCATCACCGATCTGCCAATTCGTATATCCGGGAGAAACCCCGAAGGGCTTTTCGGCAATCCTCTGGATGGCGTTGCGGCTCTCCACCCAGGCGACCCAGAACTGGCCGCGGGTGGCATCGTAATCAACCCCGGGCAGCCGGCGGGACACCAGCCGGTCGCCGCCGATGGCGCTGAATCCCATCTTCGCCTCGGCCCCGAAGACGTAGGCACCGGGGGCGGCAGGCGAAAGCAGCGAGACGTCGACGGCGCGGTAGTAGACGTAGCCGCCGTCTTCAGCGCTGCCCCGGGTATCCTGCCAGACCGCCAGCACCGTGCCCGTCGGCCGGTAGGCCAGCGCCGGAACCGTCTGGTTGCCCGGCTGGGCGCAAACGGCGAACTCGGCACCACAGTACGCCCCGTTCGCGTCGATGAACCGGCCGTAGATATCCACCCCGGTGGTCCCCCAGTCGCGCCAGTCCTCCCAGACCACCAGCCACAGATCCTTGTCCGCCAGAGCAATCACCGCCGGGTTGTGCTGGTCGTCTTCCAGGGGGAGTGCCGGAGAAACGCCGTCAACGACGGAAACAGGCACATCCGCGGTGTCCGCCGCAAGGGCCGGAAGCGCGACCGTCGTCAGCACCGGGACAAGGACCATCACCGCCGCGATCGCGCCCGCACGGAGAAGCCTCCCGATCCCGCCCCGGCATTGCCGCCGGCATCCGTTCATGGTGTATCTGCCTGTCATTTTCAACATCGCTTCACCTCGGAACCGGATATCCCGAAACGCCGGTCATGCATGGTACAATATGAACCCCGGATACCGGCCGCTGCACCTGAAGATAAACGGCCGGAAGCATCCCCTTCAGCCCTGGTCAGCCGGCACATGACCCGCAACCGCGGCCTTCTCCCGCGGCCCGGCCGCCGGTTCCGGGGCCGGGGCCAGTTCCGGTTCACAGGCGGTAATAAAATTACCCACCAGGCTGCCGGCCGCCTCACGGATCGCCCGGTCCACCAACACCCGGTATTCCTGCGGCGAGAAGACACTGCCGGGGGTAACCTCGATCTGCGAGCGGTTGCTCCACACCAGACGGCCGGTGGCGGCGTCCTGCACCATCACCCGGATCTGGACCACCGCCCGGGGCACCTTGCCGCCTTTGTGGGCCAGGAACGCCAGGCCGGTGCCGGCGGCACCCCAGAAGGCGGTATTGAGTTCATGGTAATCATCGATATCGATCACCGCCGGGCTGAACAGCGGATGGCCGGAGTCTTCGTGATCGACGTCCTGATCGAAGGGGGTATTGCGGTTGCTGTTGCCGTAGGCCAGACCGGCGATCCCGCCGATGGCCATCTTGTCGATCATTTCATACTTGTCCGACTGGGCGACGCCGAAGATCGTTCGCTGACCGGTGTTGAAGACAAAGGGCAGCAACCCGACCTGGAAGGGATTGAAATTGTCCTTCGCCGCGCCCTGGTCGAATTCGACGATGCGGCCGCGAACAATGTAGTTGGCCCCGAACATGTAACCGAGATGCACCACCTGCTCGCTGGTAAGGGAGGTACTGGAAAGGGTACCGGCACGCTCGTCTCCGGTTTCCTTTTTCTGTCGTTCCAGGTCCAGTTTCCGGTTGTTGTCGATGGCCGTCGCCAGTTCCCGCACCATCGTCGACGACCAGTCGCCGCTCGCGGCCATGTCGTGCATGTAGGCGTTCGACATGGAAAAAACAGGTTCGTCCTCGGGCAGCTCGATGATCTTTTCCCGCACCAGGTAGTCAAGCACATCTTCTTCGATGGCGGTCGCCACCCCGTAACGGGAAAATTCGTCCTGCAGCGCCTCCATGATCAGCACATTCCGCCGCCAGTAGTTCTCCCGGCTTGAATTGGGGGTATAATCCGCGAACGGGATCACCACCACGTTCCGGCTGGCGGTCCCGACCTGATCGGCAGGTACCGGCGATACCGTTTCCTTGACGGTGTGTCCACAGGCTGCCAGGCTCAATACCATGGTGAAAGCCAGTGTCAGCTTCAGCAGCTTCATCGCATCAACCTCCAACTGTTTTGATCATCCTGCGATTATGTACCGATTGACGGACCCGATGGATTTTCTCTCCGATGATGTCTGCGCGACGAATCCGTCTTCACCAGAGCGACGCAGTGCCATCAGCACTTCCCCTGATATCGGCAAAAAACCGTAAAACTTGGAAAAAAAATTTTTTTACCCGGGCAGCCGGGCGGTAGAGAAAATCAACGCGAATCCGAATACCAGAATTCGATGAAGGGAAGCTGCCGTTCATGCATACCGGTGCTGCCGGGAAGCGCAGTCAACCGGCGGTTGTCGGCGGCGTTTTGCCCCGTCAACCAGCGGCAAATCGATGCTGCCGGCCACATGGAATACCCTTCGGCATGAGTTGAAGCGGACGGCAGGGTTATCGCCCGGAAACGATTGAGCGCCAGCATATACTCATGGTAGGGGAGTTCGCGCAATTGCGATACATAGATGTCCATGGCCCGCCGCTTGATTTCGAGCACCGGCGTGATGTCGACCAGGGTATTTATACACAACGGCTGGTTCACCTCGTAAAATGCGACCTCCAACGTCGGCCCCAGGCGTGCCAGAACCCCGGTCAGCAGCCGGGCCGCGGCACGATGGTCGGGGTGATATTCAAGTATCGACGGAACATATATGCGCTGCGGCTGATACTCGTCCAGTTCGGCCATCAACCGCATTCCCGCTTCCGCGCTGCAATCCGCCAGCCGGCGGTCAGCAAACGGCCAGAACCGGATATCGTCGATACCGAGTACGCCGGCAGCGGCCGAGGCCTCGCGTTGCCGCAGCCGCCGGTATGGTTCGGCCTCGTACCGGCCGCTGAAATCCCCGCGGCGGCCGTCGGTAAGGAAAATCACCCGTACCTGATCGCCGGCGGCGGTATGGAGCGCCAGCGTCCCGCCACAGCCGAAGGTCTCGTCATCGGGATGCGGAGCCAACACCAGCACCCGGCAGCCCGCCGGATTGAAAGATGTGTACGGCATCAGCCGATCTTCCGACAACATGGCGATCATCTCCATAAACACGGCTGAAGGTGAATGGCAGTGAATACCCCCGTCGACGCCGGCCGGCGGATTTTGGTGGGTACCGGCTGCCGGTGGCTGCCGCGCGCCGAAGGAACGTCGAACAGCCGCCGGGCATGAAACCAGCGCAGCAGCAGCCCGACACCGGCCGGCGTCGTGAAAAAAGGAACGGCAAACCACCCCGTCATCCCGCAAACCCCCGCGGCGCCCAACCAAAGTCCGCCGCCGCCGGGCGGTTGTCGAAGCACAGGTCACGGTTCTGGCGGCGGATCATCGCCAGCGGTATCTTCCCGGTCAGGGCCAGGCCCCCGGCCCCCCGCAGCAACAGGTACAGCACCAGCGGCGGCAGCGGCAGGATCCGCGGCGGCATCCCTTCACGGCGAAAGATACGCGCCACCAGCTCCCGGTACGTCAGGATTTCTCCGCCGCCGAGGTTGTAGTCCCGGCCGCGGGTTTCAGGCCGGTCGAAAACCGCGAGAACGGCATCGACGAGGTCATCGACGTGCACCGGCTGACGCCGACCGCGGGCCCGCCCGGCGACCGGGAAAAAGCCGAAGCGACGGATCATCCGCCGGATAAGGGTAACGGTGCGATCCATCCCGGCACCGTAGACCATGGTCGGCCGCAGGATCGTCCACGCGATCCCGTGGCGGTCGCAGATCTCCCGCAGCCGGTCCTCCGCCGCCATGAGCGCGGCGGCGATCCGGCGCTCTTCCGGACAGCCGGAATCCATCTTCGTGAACATGCTGGTGGAGCCGAAGGCGATGAGACGAGCAAGGCCCAAACCGGTCGGGGAAGCGGTTACGGTTTCGCCGCCGGCGATATCGGTGGTGCCGGCGACGAATGATTGCCCCTCCGGGCGCACGGTCGCCGCAGCCGGTGGAACATGGGCACGGGAACCCGGCGGACAGTGACGATCAGCACCGGCCGCAGCGGTTTCCGGCCCGGCTGGGGCGGCGGTTACCTCACCGGCTCGGGAGGCGGGAGCGGCGGCGGCAAGCCGGTCGAGCAGGGGAAACAGAAGCCACAGGGGAGCGAGGTGAAAAAGGTCCACCGTCGTCGACCCCGCGGCCGGCGGCCGGGCGGCGGCCGCGATCACCCGGCCAACGGCCGCGGTCACCCGGGCGACATCCGCATCCCGCTCCAGATCGGCGGCAATCCGGCGCTGCCGGCCGGGCGGCGCGGCCGGGTTACGACTCACGGCGACGACCTCGTCATACATCTCCGCCAACCGGGGCAGGAGCCGGAAACCCAGCTGACCGGTGGCGCCGGTCACCAGGGCGATTCGCGGCGCCGGGGTCACGGCCGGCCCGCCGGCACGGCGGGGCGGACGCCGCCGCCGGCCTCCTTCCCGCCGCCGCGGCGGGCGGCGGTCAGCGCCACGGCATGGAGAAAGCGGCCCCAGATACCCGCCAGCATGAGGCCGGACAGGAACGGGCGCCGGCGAAAGCCGTAGTGCTTGAGGTAGTATTTCTGCATCCCGGCGTGTTTGTGCCACAACACCCGGAAAGGATACCGGCGGCTGCAGCTTCCCTGGTAATGTACCGCCTCCGCCCGGGGCTCGAGGACAACCTTCCAGCCGGCATGGCGGAAACGCATGAACCAGTCGAGATCCTCACAGTGAAGGAAGAAGCGCTCATCCAGTGGCCCAACCTCGGCGAGGGCCGCCCGCCGGACCATCATCAGTGAACCCGAAACCGCCTCGACCTCGCTGACTCCGACCGGCAGCGCGCCGTCATCGACGGTGTAGGAGGCGGTTTTCACCACTCCCCGGAGTCCGGGCACCAGATCGGCGAGAACATTAGCCGGCGTCGGCAGGCGCCGCAGGCAACCGCGCTGGATGGTGCCGTCGGCGTTGCGAATGACGCCGCCCGCCAGACCGGCGCGGGGATCCGCCGCCAGCGCCGCGGCCATGACCGCGACGGTATCGGCGGCGAGCAGGCAGTCGGGATTGAGTACCAGCAGGAAATCACTCCCGCCGGTGCGGGAGAGGCCGAGGTTTACCGCCCGGCCAAAACCGAGGTTGGCGCCGGTGCGGTGGACCGCTACCCGCGCATCATCCCCGGCACCGGCGGCCGCGACAAGCTCCAGGCTGTTGTCGGTGGAACCGTTGTCGACGATCAGCAGCCGCACCGGCACGGTGGAGGCGAGGGCGGCGGCAACGCAACGAGGCAGCAGCGCCCCGGCGTTGTAGTTGACCACGACGATGTCGATCATGGGTTTACCGTCACCATTGGCCGGCCCCGGCGCCGGTTTTGCGCCACCGCCATTACCGGCTCACAGATGGACCCGGTCCGCGGGCTTCCACCGCCGGCCGGTAAAGAAATCATTCCCCGGAATCGACCGCCGCGGCCCGCAGCAGGGCGCCGGGCTCCACCATCGGCACATCGGCGCCGGTTACCGGGATCTCCCCCGGCAAAGGAACCGCCGCCGGGGCGCCGGCGCCGGCCGGCAGCGGCACTCCGGGGGTATCTCCATCTCCGCCTGCCGGCCTGACCGGATACGGGGCGGTTCCGGCGTCCGGAAATCCTTCGGCATGGCCGTCGAGACCCGGATGCAGCACCTGACATTCATGACCGTGGTGATCGAACAGCCGCTCCACGATGAATCCGGCAGCCGCCGCCCGGGGGTTGAGCACCTCGAGTCGGTCGCCCGTCGCCAGACGGTCGCGAACGGCAATATCGAGCCGCAGCCGCCGGCCCGTGGCACCGGCCCCGTTCCGGTTCTCCAGCTGCGGCCTGGAGGGGCCGAAATCCGGCGGCGAAATCAGCGGCCGGTCGTCCCGCGATCCCCGGACCCCACCTGCCGCCACCGACTGAACCCCCGTTTCACCGCCCGGCTCCGGCGCCGCCGCCACGGCCACCGCCACCCCGCGCACGAGGGCGACGAAGCGCCGGGTACGCACATATCCGCCGGCATCCGGCCGCTGGGTATCGGCCGGCCGGCCGCCGGCAATGAACCCGGAAGTATACGTCCGATGGCTGATGGTGGTCAATTGCTTTTTCAGTTCCGCCCACGGCACCCGGACCGCGTCCGGACCCGGGGCGGCAACCGGGAATCGGTCGCCGGCCGCGTCGCCGGTATCGGGGCCGGTGGCGAACCCGGCCGCCGAAGCCCCGGCAGCGGGAACGGTTCGCCCCCCGGGGGTCGCGGCAGATGTTTCACCCGGGGGGGGAATTCCGGCCCCGGCCGGGGTTCCGGCAGCCCCGAAGTCACCGTTATCGGCACCGCCGGCAGCGACGTTCACCGCCGCGTCCCGGGACTCATTCCCGCGAAACAGCATATCCAGCGCCTGCCGGTAGGTGCGAACCACCACCGCCAGATAATGGACACTCTTCATGCGCCCCTCGATCTTGAGGGAATCGACGCCGGCGGCGCACAATGCGGGAAGGTATTCCAGCAGGCAGAGATCACGGGAGTTGAAGATGAAGCTACCATCCCCCGCCTCCACGAGGGGGAAGAATTCCCCCGGCCGGCCGGCTTCCGCCACCGCCCAGCGCCAGCGGCAGGGCTGGGCGCAGTCGCCCCGATTGGCGTCGCGGCCGGCGAGAAAAGCGCTCAGCAGGCAGCGCCCGGAAACCGCCATGCACATGGCGCCATGGACGAAGACCTCCAGTTCGATATCGGGTACCCGCCGACGGATGCTGTCGATATCGGCCAGGGAAAGTTCGCGGGCCAGGTTGATACGGCGCACACCGGCATCACGCCAGAAGGCGGCGGCACCGTGGTTGGTGGTGTTGGCCTGAGTGCTGAGGTGGAGGGACACGTGCGGCAACCGCTCGCGGCACAGCCGCAAGACCCCGGGATCGGCGACGATAAAGGCATCGGGCAGCGGTGCTTCGAGGGCGGCAAGCAGGGCGGCGACGGCGACCAGATCGTCAGGGCGGACAAAGCTGTTGAGTGCCAGGTAGGCACGCACCCCATGCCGGCGGCAGAAGTCAACCGCCACAGCGATGTCGGCGGGGGTGAAGTTGTCCGCCTGACGGCGCAGGTTGAAACGGTCGGCACCGAAATACACCGCATCGGCGCCGAAGGCGACGGCGGTTTCCAGCTTCTCCCGGTTGCCGGCGGGGGCCAGCAGTTCGGGGCGGCGGGGGCCGGACTCCCCGGCCGGCGCTGTCACCGGCACCCGGTCTCCCGGCACGGCGGCGTCAGGCGCCGGCAACCTGCTGCTCACCGTAGAGCTTGATCTGTTCGGCGATATGCATGATGTTGCGTTCCACCAGGGCCCGCACCAGCTTCGGATCCCCTGATTCAAAGGCCGAAATGAGCTCGCCGTGGGTGGCGGAGCAGCTGCGGAAGATCTCCGGCTTGTCGCTGAAGAAACTCTGCAATCGCTTGATATGGTTCATCATCATCAGGTTCAGGTGGTCGAGCTTGTCGTTCCCGCTGCGGCCGATGAATACCTGGTGAAACTCCTCGTGGATCTTCACGTAACGGACGAAGTCATGCTGCTCCACCGCCGCCTGTTCCTCCTCGTTGAGCCGGCGCATGCGGGCAAGCTCCCGTTCACCGATAGACACCACCGCCAGAGAGGCGGCGAAGGCGTCGATGCAGGCCTTGACCTGGTACATCTCATACAGGTCGTGGGTGGTGAACTCACTGACGATGGCGCCGCGCCGCGGAATGATGGAGACGAAACCCTCGCTTTCCAGCATGCGGATGGCCTCGCGGATAGGCGTCCGGCTGATATGCAGATCCTCCGCCAGCTTGGCCTCGGAGATCTTCTCTCCCGGTTTCATCTTGCCGACGATGATCGCCTCGCGGATGAAATCGCAAATCTTGTCCGGCAGCGGCTGATGGTCGGCAATACTGCTTTCCAGGATATCAATTTTCATCGTTTATCACCTTGTTCGGATCCCTTCCGGGAAAGAAAAAAATCCACCAACACCTGCTCCCCGAGCCTGGCGTTCTGGACGATGTAGCGTTCCGCCGCCTGACCGTCACGGGTCCGTAAGGCCTCGATCACCAGGTCGTGATGGGCCAGCAACCGCTCCAGCTCGGCTGAGGCCGAAACGAAGAACCTGAACCGCAGAAACTGGCGCACCAGGTTGCCCACCACCTCGATGATCTTCTGATTGCCGCAGATCTCGAGGATAACCTGGTGAAACTCGTTGTGCGCCACGGTCATCCCGGCGATATCGTGCTTTCCGGCACAGGCCCGCATGCGCCGGTTGAGTTTCTCGAGGCGGTCGATATCGTCCGCGGTGACGCGCTCAGCCGCCACCCGGGCGGCATAGCCCTCGAGCACCGCCTTGATCTCATAAAAATCGCGAATGTCCTTCTCGTCCAGTTCGGCGACCATCGCCCCTTTGCGGGGGACGATATGCAGAAACCCTTCCGACTCCAGCTGCCGGAAGGCCTCGCGGATGGGTGTCCGGCTGAGCCCGAAGCGGGAGGCAATCTCCAGCTCGGTCACCCGCTCGCCGGGCTTGAGCTTCTGCTGGATGATGGCCTCCCGCAGGAGCTCGGCGATCTTCTCCCGCAGGGTCTTGTGGCTGGCGATAATCTCCGTGATGTCACTTCCCATCGGTTTCCCATTTTCCATCCCGCCCGGGTGCTTCCGTCGCCAACGGTCTCAACGCGTTACGGCACCGCAAAAAAACCCGGACACGATCGTTCGTTCTGTGGTATGCAGAAGAGATGATGGTTTCGTAACCGCTCCGTCGCCGCCGCGTTGCCACCCGACACATTTCGGCGTAGATCTCCGTTCGCCGTTCCCGGGTTTCGCACGCCCTGCATCGGGAGTGGTCATGGTGCCATCCCATTTTGCCGAAAACCGGCGGCGGTTGCGGCTGCCGTACGGATACCGCGACCGGCACGACGCGTTGCCGACGGTAACAGGCTGCTCACTGGTGCCGCATCCATGTATATAGTATACAATCAAATGTCAAGGTTTTTTTGTCTAACACACCGGGGCCAACACTCCGACCGGAATTGTTTGGAGAAGAACACATGCACATTACCACCCGTCTTGACGGCAATATCGGCGTTATCACCCTCGAAGGCGAGCTCACCGTCCATATGACCGACCGCTTCCGCGCCGCCGTGGCCGCCCTGCTCGACACCCCGGCGACCGCCATCATTGTCGATGCCGGCGCACTCGACTATATCGACAGTTCCGGCCTCGGGGCCCTGGTCTCGGCCCATGCAACCCTGACCCGGAAAAACCGCCGCCTGGCGCTGTGCAACGTTTCCGCCAAGGTGGACGAGATCATGCGGATTACCAAACTTGACCGCTACTTCGTCGCCGGCGCCAGCGTGGCCGAAGCCCGCACGCGGCTCACCGGCTCCTGAACCGGAGATGCCGCCGGTGCCTTATCGCATAACCCTGCATACCGCTCCCGCCGTATCCGACACCGCCCCCGGCGAAGTAATCGATCACTACGAGCGTCTCCGGCTCGCCAACGTGGTCTGCCGGCAGGTGGTCGCCCGCATCGCTCCCCACGACGACGATTTCCGGCCCGAAGTGGAGGAAACGGCCGCGAACGGCCAGCCGTTCTTCATCGTCACGGATCCACGCGAACTGCTGGGCGAGAACGTCGCTGTCCTGGAAGACGATCCGACGGCAATCGTCAGCACCATCGATGGCCTCCTGACCCTGGACCACAATCGCATCAGCGTCCGGGAAACCATGGTTATCGACGGCGACATCAGCTTCCGCACCGGCAACCTGACCTGCATCGGCGGGGTGGAGATCCGGGGCTCGGTACTCTCGGGCTTCAGTGTGCGGGCGAAAACCGTCGTCATCGAAGGCAGCATCGAGGGCGCGTCGGTGACCACCGACGGAGACCTGCTGGTCCGCGGCGGCATTATCGGCTGTGAGCACGGCACGATCTTCGCCGGCGGTAGTATCCATGCCAGGTATGTCGAAAACTCGCACATCAGAGCGCTAAAAAACATTTTCGTCGTCAAATCCGTCCTGCACAGCCACCTTACCGCGGGCGCGTCCATTGTTCTGCTACGGGCGCCGGGGGTCCTGGTGGGCGGCAGCGCCCGGGCGGTACACAACGTCTGCGCCCTGACGGTGGGCTCGAAATGGGGCACTCCGACGGTGATCCGGCTGGGGGTCAATCCCTTTCGGGAAGACGAACTGGAAGATCTTCACCGGCAGGACGACCACCGCCGGCAGGAAATCGAGCACATTGCCGGACGGGTATCGGAGATCCGGCTGTATTTCGAATCCGCTACCGCCACCCCGAACCCGGAAGAGATTGGCCGCCTGGACGAAGAACGGCGGCTGCTGGAATCGAAACTGGCGTGCGTCACCAACCAGCGTCGCTCCCTGGCCCGCCGGATGCAGGTACTCGCGGCGGCCATACGGCTGGAAATCGCGACCGGCACCCGGGGACGTCTGTATGTCTTCGAAACCCTTCATCCCGGGGTCGCATTAAGTATTAAAGAATCGTCCCTGAACAGCGATGCTGTACATAGCAGCATCTACTTGTACGAGGAAGATCAGCAAATTCGCATCGGGAAACCATAACATATCATGGATATTGCAACCATAGTCGGCATCCTCGCGGGTATCGGCCTCATCCTCGCGGCAATCATGATGGGCAGCGGCCTGGGTGCCTTTATAGACATCCCTTCGGTCCTGGTGACCGTCGGCGGGTCCGTGGCGGCGATGTTCATCGCCTACCCCCTCGACCGGGTTATCGGCTCCATCCAGATCGCCATGAAGGCCTTCTTCAGCCCCAAGCAGACCCCGGAGGAGACCATCGAGCGCATCGTCGGACTGGCGGTGAAGGCACGCAAGGAGAGCATCATCGCGCTGGAAAAGGAGGTAATCGAAGAACCTTTTCTCGCCAAAGGCATCCAGCTGGTGGTGGACGGCACCGCACCGAGCCTGGTGCGCTCGATTCTGAAAACCGAGATCGGCTTCATGAAACAGCGCCACACCACCGGACAGAAGTTTTACAAGACCCTCGGGGCCATGGGGCCGGCGTTCGGCATGATCGGCACGCTTATCGGCCTGGTGCAGATGCTCCAGAGCCTTGACGATCCCTCCAGCATCGGCCCGGCGATGGCGGTTGCCCTGCTGACCACCTTCTACGGCGCCCTGCTGGCCAACCTCATCGCCATTCCCATCGCCGAAAAACTGGGTGGCAAATCCGCCGAGGAGGTGCTGATGATGGAGGTCATCATTGAGGGGGTACTGTCGATTCTCGAAGGGGACAACCCGATGATCGTGCGCAGCAAGCTGGAGGCATTCCTCAGTCCCAAGCTACGGCAGAAACCCGATGATAAGGAATGACGGCGGCACCACCGTTTCATCTTCTTCGCGGCGCCACCGGCGGCGTCAATCGCCGTTCGGGAACCCCGCATTCCTCGGCTTTTAGGCGCCGCCAACAGGCAATCTCCGGGTTCATATCCCCGGATTTCGACTCCTGACCTCTGACTCCTGAAAAGAACATGGCCGAAGACGACAACAAAGTGGTGGAGGCAGAATGCGAAGAGGGTGAGGAATGCGAGGAAGGGGCGCCCGCCTGGATGGCGACCTTCGCCGACATGGCGACCCTCCTGATGACCTTTTTCGTCCTGCTCCTCTCCTTCTCTACCCTCGATGTGATCAAGTTCCGGGAGATGCTCGGCTCGGTGAAGAACGCCTTCGGCACGCAGGTGGAAAGCCCGGGTTCGTTCGACGAAAAATCCACCACGCCGGTGACCATCCAGCTTTCCGAGGAGGAAAACCGGATGATCGACATGATGCAGATGGGGGCGCAGATTCAGCGTGCCATCGAGGCCCATAGCCTGGAAACCGACGCCGAGGTCACCGTCAACGAGGAAGGGGTGATCCTCAAGATTACCGGTACCCTCATGTTTCCCGCCGGCTCGGCGGAAATGAACGCGGAATTCGAGCCGTTCCTCGAAACGATCACCAAGATCATCCAGGAAAACAGCTATCCCGTCGCCATCGAGGGACATACCGACAACATTCCGATGGCCAACTCCCCCATTTACCCGTCCAACTGGGAGTTATCCTCCGCCCGGGCCACCTCGGTGCTGCGCTATCTGGTGGAACGCCGACAGGTCAATCCCCAACGGTTGATGGCGGTGGGCTACGCCGATACCCGGCCGCTGGTAGCCAACGATTCACCGGAGAACCGCGCGAAGAACCGACGGGTGGAATTCCACTTCAAGCCGGAGAACGGCGGCTCCTGAATCATCCCCCCTTCCGGCTGAACCTCGCGGCGGTTATGACCCCGGCGTAAACAACTCCTCGTTCTTCATTGCCTGCCTGTGGGTGCCGCACCCGAACAGGCGCTGCCACCTTCCCGGCGGCCTATCCCTGAAGATTCCGGGCCTTCCGCCCGCCGGATTCCTGGTTCCGGCTCAGATCGACACCGCTTCCAGCGCCTTCAGCAGGCGGTCGTTGGCCACTGTTCCCTTCACCGCCACCCGGATATAGGAATCGTCGAGCCCGACATAGTTGTCGCAGCGGCGGATCAGCAGCCGGTGCCGCTTGAACAGGCGTTCCGCCAGTTCCGTGCCGCCCGGACCCCCTTCCGGCAGCCGCAGCAGCAGGTAGTTGACCCGGGAGGGAAAGCAGTGCCAACCGTGTCGGGAACCGATGGAATGCGCCATGCGGGCACGTTCACCATCGATATGCCGTCGGGTGGCGGCAATGAACCCGGCATCGGCCAGCGCCGTCCGGGCGGCCACCGCGGCAAGGCGATTGACACTCCAGGGTTCGAGACCGGCACGCACATGCTCCACCAGATCGGACGCCGCCGCCAGGTAGCCGCAGCGCAGACCGGCGAGCGCGAAGATCTTGGTCAGCGAGCGCAGCACCATGAGGCCCGGCTGCCGTTCCACATCCCCGATCAGTGAATATTCATCGCCGACGAAATCGATGAAGGCCTCGTCCACCAGGAAGCGGATCTTCCGCCGCCGGAAAAATTCCACCATCACCTCCAGGCGGGATCGCGGCAGCACCGTCCCGGCGGGGTTGCCGGGATTGCCGATGACGGCGAGATCGACGTGTTCGAGGTCGAGGCTCTCCAGTTCTGCCGGAAGCGGCAGGAAATCGTTCTCCGACGTGGTGTGCCAGTACACCGTGTCGGCGCCGGCGATGCTCGCCGCGCGCTCGTATTCCGAGAACGCCGGAGCAACAACGAGCACCCGCCGGGGTCGCAGCTGCCGCATCAGCAGATAGATAAGCTCGGTGGAACCGTTACCGGCGATGACGCATCCGGGCGCCAGCCGGTGGTGTGCGGTCAGCGCCGCGACCAGGGATTCGCTCCAGGGTTCGGGGTAATGGGTCAGGCGGGGAATATTGTCGATGATCGCCGCCGCCACCCCGGCGGGCAGCCCGAGAGGATTGATATTGGCGGAAAAATCCGTCAAATCGTCCGGCGATACACCGATTTCGTGCGCCCGGGCGTCCACCGTGCCACCGTGGGCCGGTGCCGGAACCACGCCTAGAAAACGATCCACAATCCCCCCCCGGCGAGCAGCAGAAAGCCTGTAATCATAAGCTGATTGGCGGCGGTAATCGTCGCCCCGGCAAGCGGCACACGGGCGTCACCGATGAATGGTTTCTCGACTGTGACGCCGAAATAACGATTCGGTCCGCCGAGACGAACCCCCAGTACCCCCGCCATGGCGGCCTCGGGCCAGCCGCTGTTCGGGCTGGCGTGCGCTCGCCGGTCACGCCGCAGGATGCGTCGGCCGGCGGCGGCGTCACGGCCCGTCAGCCAGCCGGCGGCAATGATCAGCATCGCCGCCAGACGCGCCGGCAGATAGTTGACGACATCGTCGAGCCGTGCCGCGGCGGTGCCGAAATGACGGTAGCGATCGTTTTTATAACCAATCATGGAATCCATCGTGTTGATTGCCTTGTAGACCATCGCCAGGGGCACGCCGCCCACAATCAGGCAGCACAGGGGCGCCACGACGCCGTCACCCAGGTTTTCGGCGACGGTCTCCACCGTCGCCGCGATTATCCCTTCCCGATCCAGCGCCGCCGTGTCACGGCCGACGATCCTGCTGACCGCACGGCGGGCGGCGGTCAGATCCCCTTCCTCTTCCAGGGCGCGGCGCACGGTGGCTGCCGCCGCCGCCAGTTCCTTCGGCGCCAGAACGGTCCAGCCCAGCGCCACCACCACGGCGTTGCCGGCCAGCGGGTGCATCCGGTGCGCGGCGGCCAGGAGCATCACCGTCACCCCCCAGACGATGCTGACTACCAGCACGACGAGCACCAGACCGGCACGCCGGTCCCGTTTCCGGTCGCGGTCCGGGGGATACAACCGCCGTTCCAGATACCCGACCAGATGACCGATGATGACCACCGGATGCGGGAACGGCAAGCTGACGGTACCGGCGGTCATTTCAGCGAGAATGATCAGCAGCAGAACGGTCGCGGACATTGATGTTTTTTTCTCTCGCAAGCGGGTTTTACGATCCTCTGCAATACTCCCAGCGACGATGAATGTCAATGGCCGCCCTGACCTCGGGTTTTTGGTATTGTCAAAACCCGGTGGTTCTGATAACATCGGCAGTTGCGCTTTGAAGTATTTATTATCATTATTATTTCCAATGAGTATCATGAACGAACAGATCTGGGAAACGGTACTCGGTACGTTGCGCGGGCAGATTTCCGAACAGAATTTCCACACCTGGTTCGAGCCCATTCGCTTCCGGGGGGTCGAAGGTTCGACCGCGATCCTCGAGGTACCCAACAAGTTTTTCCGCGACTGGCTGACGGACAATTACCCCAGCGCCATTGAACGGGCCTTCCGGCAGGTTACCGAACAGGATCTTCAGGTATCTTACACGGTGGCCCGCAAAAGGCCGGCCTACGCCCGCAATCTCAACGCCGCCGATGCCGTCATGACGGTTTCACTGGACCACAGCATCGCCGCTTCTACCACCCATTTGCTCAATCCCCACTATAGCTTCGCCAATTTCGTCGTCGGCAATTCGAACGAGTTTTCCCATGCCGCTTCCCTGGCGGTAGCCAAACAGCCCGGTGGAAGTTACAACCCCCTTTTCATCTACAGCAGCGCCGGACTTGGTAAAACACACCTCCTCCATGCCATCGGCAATCACATCGTCCGGCAATTCCCCAGTATGAACGTCTTCTATGTAACCTCGGAAGATTTTACCAATGATCTCATCAGCGCCCTGAAGGAAGACAAGATGCAGCAGTTCCGCAGCCGCTACCGGCAAATGGACGTGCTGCTCATCGACGACATCCAGTTCATCGCCGGCAAGGAACGCACCCAAGAGGAATTCTTCCACACCTTCAACGCCCTTTACAAGACCCACAAACAGATTGTTCTTACCAGCGACAAGGTACCGGCCGGCATCCCCAAGCTCGAAGACCGCCTGCGCACCCGTTTCGAATGGGGACTCATCGCCGATATCCAGCCGCCGGACAGCGAAACCCTGGTGGCCATCCTGATAACCAAGGCGGCCCAGGAGCATATCAACCTGTCTACCGAGGTGGCCTTTTTCCTGGCGGAAAACGTTTCCACCAATATCCGTACCCTCGAGGGCGCCCTGGTCCGTATCGCCGCCATCTCGTCCTTCAAGAACGAAGACCAGATCACCATCGATTTCGTCAAGCGAGTGCTCAAGGATATCATCAAGCTCGACGACCGGATCATCTCCATCGACGATATCATCGGTGAAGCGGCGGCCTATTTTCGACTCAAATCGACCGATATCAGATCCCGCCGAAAAACTCGGAATATCGTCCTGCCGCGCCAGATTGCCATGTATCTGGCACGGCAGTTGACCTCGTGTTCCTATCCCGATATCGCCGAACAGTTCGGCGGCAAGGACCATTCTACCGTCATTTACGCCGAACGCAAGGTCCGCAATCTGATGCAGACGAATGACGTGGTGCGCGACGCGCTGGAACGCATCAGCGTAAAACTCAAACAGTGCTGAAGCCATGTGGACATCCCTGTGCATAACCTTGCCATCCGGCTGTGAGTTGTCTGTGTGTGGCGGAAGGCGGACCTGAAATTTCGCTCCCCTGGGGATTACCGGTCACTTCAACCATTTTTATACACAAGGAAACAAACAGTTATTTACTATTGAAAACAACTACATAAGACGGTTATACACAATTTTACAGGGCTTATTACTACTATTATATTTCTAAATTTACCTAGGATAAAAAAATGGAAGTAATCATCCGACGAGACGTATTGACCAATAATCTGCAGCGCATGCAGTACATGCTTGAAAAAACTTCGGTCCTGCAACATTCCCAGAATATTCTCATGCAGGTGGAAGCGGACCAGGCGCAAATTACCGCCTACGATGTCGACTGCAGCGCCCGGGCGACCTTTCCGGTCAGTACCGGACGGAACGGTACGGTATGCATCAACGGCAAAAAGTTTTTCGAGATTGTTCGCAGTCTTGGTGATGAACAGGTAACCGTCAGGCAGGATGAGGAACGGAATCTGGTTACCATCCGCGGCAGTAAAAGCTCGTTCAATATCCTCTGTGCCGAACCGGAGGATTTTCCCGAGGTGAATTTCACCTCGCCTGAAGATCATTTTTTTATTCAGGCGGACATGTTGAAGCAACTCATCGATCGGACGGTTTTCTCCATCGCCAAGGTGCCCGATCCGCGGTATAACCTCGAGGGGGTGTTTATCGAGGTGACCCCAGCAGGGACGGAAACGGCAGCAGTGACGGCATCGGCTGTCGCGCACGGCGCGGAAAACGATGGCGGCGGAGTTACCCACCTGGTAACCTTCGTGGCGACCGACGGCCACCGGGTGTCTATCGCCCGAACCGACAAGATCGGCGGCAGGATCAATCTCGGTGAACGGCGAATCTTCTCACGCAAGAGCCTGATGGAGATAAAAAATATCTTTTCCGATTCCGAGACCCTGAAGATCAGCTTCTCCGCCAGCGATGTCCATGTGCGAGGTGAAACATTCGTGCTGCTACTGCGCATGCTCAAGGGAAATTTTCCCGATTATCGCAAGATGATTCCCCAGCACTTCAGTCATGAAATCGTCATGGAGCGGGAGTCGCTGCTGCAGATTCTTAGGCGCATGAACGTTCTCGCCTATGACAAGTACAAGGGCATTACGATGGATTTTGCCGACCGCCGGGTGACGGTAAGCATCGACAACCCGGAAATGGGCAGCGCCCGCGAGGACATGGAGGTGGACTATACCGCCGAGCCCTTCACCGTCGCCTTCAACATTCGGTATCTGCTCGATTTCATGCAGGTGGTCGGCGGCGAACGGATCGTGATGAAGGTTACCGGCGGGATGCAGCCGTGCATGCTCTCAGAGGAGGGCAGCGAAAATTTCATCAACGGCATCATGCCCATGAAGGGATAGGAGCCGGAAAGCCGGCGACGATGGGCCGGGGTCGGAGTAAGGGAAACAGAAAATGGAATACGGAGAAATAAAGACGAATTATGAGTAAGGATTACGGTGCCGACAAGATCAAGGTGCTGGAGGGGCTGGAGGCGGTGCGCAAGCGGCCGTCGATGTACATCGGTAGCACGGATGTCGCCGGCCTTCATCACCTGATTTACGAACTGGTGGATAACAGCATCGATGAGGCCCTGGCAGGCTATTGCAGTCACATCACGGTGACGGTGCACGTCGACAATTCGGTAACAGTAGAGGATGACGGCCGTGGTATACCGGTGGAGATACATCCCCAGGAGAAGATGCCCGCGCTGGAACTGGTGCTGACCAAACTCCATGCCGGCGGCAAGTTCGACAACAGCGCCTACAAGGTGTCCGGCGGCCTGCATGGTGTGGGGCTTTCGGTGGTCAACGCGCTGACGGAATTTCTCGACGTGGAAATCCGCCGCGGCGGAGTGGTGTACAGTCAGAGTTACCGCCGCGGGGTGAAACGGAATGAACTCGCCACGATCGGTACCACGAAACGGTCGGGCACGCTGGTACACTGCAAACCCGACGGTGAGATCTTCGAACAGACGGTGTTCAATTTCGATATCATCACCCGTCGTCTTCGGGAACTGGCCTTCCTCAATTCCGGTATCCGCATCGCGGTGGTGGATGAAAGGGAAGAGGGCCGGCGGCGGGATTTCTTCTACGAGGGCGGTATCGCCTCCTTTGTGGAATACCTCGGGGAAAAGAAATCACCGCTGCACAAGAAACCAATCTATATCTCCGGGCAGCGTGAGCAGGTTGATATCGAGATCGCCATGCAGTACAACCACGGCTATGCCGAACAGATATTCACCTTCGCCAACAACATCAACACCCACGAAGGCGGCAGTCATCTGGTGGGATTCAAGGCGGCGCTGACCCGCACGGTCAATGCGTATATCAATAACCGCAACCTACTCAAGGGCAAGAAGGTGGCCATCAGCGGCGACGACATCCGCGAAGGGTTGGTCGCCGTGGTAAGTATCAAGATTCCCAATCCCCAGTTTGAAGGCCAGACCAAGACCAAACTCGGTAACAGTGAGGTCAAGGGTCTGGTGGAATCGCTGGTGAATGAACATCTGGCGAGTTTTCTCGAAGAAAACCCCGCCGTCGCCAACGGCGCGGTGCAGAAGATCGTCGATGCCGCACGGGCGCGGGAAGCGGCGCGCAAGGCGCGGGAGCTGACCCGGCGCAAGGGGTATCTTGAATCGTCGATGCTGCCGGGAAAACTGGCCGACTGTCAGGAGAAGGATCCCCACTTTTCCGAGATCTTCATCGTCGAGGGTGATTCCGCCGGTGGCTCGGCCAAGCAGGGTCGTGACCGCAAGAATCAGGCGATTCTACCGTTGAAGGGAAAGATTCTCAATATCGAAAAGGCCCGTTTCGACAAGATGCTTGGCAATGACGAGATCAAGACCATTATCGCCGCGTTGGGTACCGGTATCGGTCAGGACGAGTTTAACCTCGAGAAGCTGCGGTACCACCGTGTTATCATCATGACCGACGCCGATATCGACGGCTCTCACATCCGCACCCTGCTGCTGACCTTTTTCTTTCGGCAAATGCCCGAACTGGTCGAGGGCGGACACCTCTACATCGCCCAGCCGCCGCTGTATCGCGTCAGTCGGGGCAAGGCATCGGAATATCTCAGTACCGACCGGGAGTTAAACGAGTTCATTATTCGCCATAACGTCGGCGATATGCAGGTGAAGGTACGAAAAACCGGCCAGGTGGTTGCCGCCGATACCCTCAGCGAGATTCTCATCCGACTGGTGTCCTATAACTACTATCTCTCGCGGCTACTGGCGCGGGGTTATTCCGCTGCCTTCATCAAGTTGTTGCTGAAGGCCGGTATCGACAGCCGTCACCAGTTAGAGGACGAAGAGTTCATGCGGCAGTTCTGCGTTCATCTGGCGGAGCTGGATTACACCATTTCCGAAGTGTCCTTTGACGAGGAGATGGCGGTGAATCGGTTCATCATCAGCGACAGTGCCACGAAGCGGGTATTTCCTCTCGATTCACGGCTGGTACGGTCGGTGGAGTATGAGAATCTGGTGGAAGTCAACCGCACCCTCAAGCAGATGGAGGATCCGCCCTTTCGGCTGAGTGGTAAGAACCGCGAAGAGGAGGTGGCCTCCAAGGAAGAGTTGCTGGCGACGGTGCTGGAGTGGGGCAAGAGCGGCATCAATATCCAGCGGTACAAGGGTCTGGGGGAAATGAATCCCGAACAGCTGTGGGAAACTACCATGAACCCGGAGAGCAGGAAAATGCTCCAGGTACGGGTGGAAGACGCGGTGGAGGCGGATGAGATCTTCACCGTCCTGATGGGTGACCAGATCGATCCGCGCCGGAGCTTCATCGAGGAGAACGCGCTCCTGGTATCGAACCTGGATATCTGACCATCAGCGACGCAGGGTGCACCGCATCGAAGAAGAAGGAGCTGTTGGTTACGAAACCGCATCTTTGGGTTGACAAAGGGGTATCGTGGTGATATCTTCCACGCGCTCGTTTCACGATGCTGGGGGATCGTTCAACGGCAGGACAGCGGACTCTGACTCCGTCAATCTAGGTTCGAATCCTAGTCCCCCAGCCATGAGCACATCATGTGGTCCCATCGTCTAGTGGCCTAGGATATCGCCCTCTCACGGCGAAGACACGGGTTCGAGTCCCGTTGGGACTACCAGTCAATGCACCGGGGGTGATGTGGCCACACCCCCGTTTTTTTAGGGTCGGCGGAAGACGTCCACGCGGCGGCGGGCGGTGTTGCCGTTCTAATTTTGAAACCCATGCCGTTGCGGCGGCTAAGAGGTAACAGACGCCATGAAAAGAACATTTCAACCAAGCAATGTGAAGCGCAAACGAACCCACGGCTTCCGGCAGCGCATGAGTACCCCCGCCGGCCGCGCGATCCTCAGACGCCGGCGGCAGAAGGGCAGAAAGGTTCTGTCGGCGTAAACCCCGATGGACCGGGGGTTCACCAGGCGGGAGCGGCTCCTGAAGCGTGGCGACTACGTCCGGCTGTTTACTCGCGGGCGCAAGTATCATACCGCTTCATTCATGCTCTTTCATGCCGGGAACACGCTTTCCCACGCACGGTTGGGGATCACCGTCAGCGGCAAGGTTGCTGCTGCCGTCCGGCGGAACCGGATCAAGCGCTTGGTGCGGGAATTTTTTCGCTTGTCGAAGCATCTCTTCTTGCCCGGATACGATTACTCCATTGTCGCCAAAAGGCATTGCCGGCCGGAATCAACCGCGGTAGTGGCGGCCGAACTGACACCGTTGCTCGAACGACTGGGTCGGGACCGGGACCCGTGGTCGAAGGGAAGCAATAAGGCATGAACGGATTCTTTCGCACCCTGGTATGTGTGCCTATCCGGCTCTACCAGCGGTACTTCTCGCCCTGTTTTGGTCATGCCTGCCGATTTGAACCAACCTGTTCCCAATACGCCATCGACGCCGTGGAGCGTTACGGCGTGGTTCGGGGACTGATCCGGGCTGGCTGGCGGATACTGCGCTGTAACCCCCTTTTTCCCGGGGGAATAGATCCGGCCTAGGCGATGTGTTTTCCGGCAACCGCATCCCGCCCGCAACGAATCCCCCCCGGTAACCGCCGAGCTTCCTTTCGGAGATGAAATATCATGGAAAAACGGACCATTATAGCCGTTGCCCTGTCCATTATTGTCCTGCTGGGGTACCAGCATCTGTTCATGAGTCCGCCACCGCCGGCACCGCCGTCCGTGGCAAACACTGACTCCGCCACGGCACCGGCGGCCGACGCGGCGATACAGACGGGGGCAGAAACAGTGGCGGCCGTCGTCGGCAAAGCCGCGGCGAACGCGGCCGTGACTCCGGTTCCGAGCGCCATCGCCAGCCGTCGGCTGACGGTTGACGGGCCGCGGTTTCGCGGCGTCATCGATACCGCCGGCGGGGTGTTGCAAAGTTTCGTGCTCAAGGACTATCGCCGCGAAGCCGGGGGCGGCAGTCCCCCGCTGGACATGGTTCAGGTGCGGGAGCCCGGTTACCTGCCGCTGGCCGGTACCATCACCGTCGGCAGCCGGACGATTATCGATCGCGATCTGGTGTACGAATCCGAAGCCCCCGAAACCACGGTCCTGACGGCCGCGGGTGAAGCCGTGACAAAGCTGGTGCTGACCGCCGCTCTTGTTGATGGGATGCGGTTGGAGAAGGAGTTCACCTTCAAGGCCGATTCCTATCGTTTCGATGTTCGCTATATCCTCACCGACGGTGCCGGCCGGCCGGTGCCGGCAGTGGATACCGTCGCTCTGTCATGGTGCCGGCAGGAACCGGCGGACGCCGAAAAAAAGCGTTCCTACGTCTATACCGGGCCCCTTGCCCTGGTGGGTGATAAGATCTTCGAGCAGTCGAAGAAACAGAAGAACATCAAGACGCTGGAACTTGACGGCGCGGTTTCCTGGATCGGTAATACGACCAAGTATTTCCTCGGCGTCCTGCTGCCCGCCGCCGATGCGACCGGAGGGATCGCCGCCGGGACCATCACCCATCCGCGGCCCGACATCGAGGAGACGATTCTCACTCTGCGCGGCGGGACGGCCTTCCGGGTATTTATCGGCCCCAAGGAGATCGAAACCCTGCGTTCCGTCGGCGCCGACCTTGAGCGGGCGGTTGATTTCGGTTGGTTCGGGGTCATCGCCCGGCCGCTGGTGTGGATGCTCAATTTCTTTTACCGCTACGTTCCCAACTACGGCGTTGCCATCATCGTGCTCACCCTGCTCATCAAACTGCTTTTCTTTCCCCTGTCGCAGAAGAGCTACCAGTCGATGAGCAAGATGAAGCAGGTGCAACCGAAGCTCCAGAAGATCCGTGAGAAGTTCAAGGACGACAAGGCTCGGCAGCAGAAGGAGATGATGGATCTCTACCGGACCCACAAGGTCAACCCCTTTGGCGGCTGCCTGCCCATAGTGGTGCAGATTCCGGTATTTTTTGCCCTCTACCGCAGTCTTATGGTGGCCATTGAATTGCGGCACGCGCCTTTCTTCGGCTGGATCACCGACCTTTCCGATAAGGATCCCTATTACGTGACGCCGATTCTCATGGGCCTTACCATGTTTCTGCAGCAGAAGATGACTCCCACCACCGGTGATCCGACGCAGGCCAAGATGATGCTTTTCATGCCGGTCATCTTCACCTTCATGTTTCTCAATTTTCCCTCGGGGCTGGTGCTTTACTGGCTGGTGAACAACGTCCTGTCCATCGGCCAGCAGTATATGGTCATGCGCCAGGCCCAGTCGGCATAGTCCGTCGCGGCGGCGGCAGCAGTAATCAGCGGGAGACAATTGGATGGAAAAGGAATTTGAGGGAAAAACCGTTGCCGATGCCATCAACCGGGCGGTGTTGCAATTGCGGCTGCCGGTCGATGAAATCGAATATACCGTGATTCGTGAGGAAAGCCGGCGACTGTTCGGTCTTTTCGGCGGCCAGACGGCACTCATTTCGGTCACCGTGCCCGAACGGGAAGGCCGTGACATCGTCAAGGATCTCATTGACTCAGCCTTTGCCGATCATCTGAAGGAGGCGGAGGGAGCCGCGGTGCCTGACGAACAGCCGCGGGTGAACGAGCAAGCCCCGGTTTCGGCCGCCACCCGGGTGGTGGCATCCCGGCCGGAACCGAGCGGTGAAACGCCACGGCCCGAAGCCGCGACAAGTCCGGCAAAGCGGTCGGCAATACCGCTCCCCAAGCCGGCTCCGCGTGGGGAAGCAGCGACGGACAGGGTCAACCAGGGCGATGGGGAGATCGATGCGGACCGCCTGCGGGAAACGGTGGAAGGTATTCTCGGTCGCATGGGGGTGGAATTTACCACCGTTACCCTCCGTCGTCAGGAGCAGGATATCTTCGTCGAGGTAAGCGAAACCGGCGATCACCCGGTGCTTGTCAGTCGCAAGGGTCAGGTACTCGATGCCATGCAGTATCTTCTCAACAAACTGCACGGCGTCCGCGGCGGACGGGTTTATCTCGACAGCGGTGATTACCGGTTGCGTCATGAGGACCACATCCACAAGCTGGCGTTGAAGATGGCCAGCCGGGTGAAACGTACCCGTAAACCCGCCTCCATCAACGCTCTCAATGCTCATGACCGGCGCATCGTCCACCTCGCCATCCAGGAGGACGGAACGCTGCGATCCCGCAGCAAGGGTGAAGGCGATTATAAGAAGATCGTCATCTATCCGAAGAACGGCGCGCGGCGGGGCGGCGGTGACCGTGACCAGCAGTCGCCGCCGCTGACGGAGATAGATGCCTGAGGTTCCCGGTGGACAGTGATACCATTGCCGCCATTGCCACCCCGCCCGGTGAAGGCGGCATTGCCGTCATCCGCGTGAGTGGTCCCCGCGCTCATGTCATTCTCGAGCGGTTGTTCACTCCCCTCCCCGAGTTTTTTCAATTTTTCCGGCTCTATCTCGGTAAGATTCGCGACCCGGCCACCGGCCGGCCGGTGGACCAGGTCCTGGCCTGCCGCATGCCGGCGGGCCGTTCCTATACCCGGGAACCGATGGTCGAGATCCACACCCATGGCGGTCGCCGGGTTGCCCGACGGGTACTGGCGCTGGTGCTGGAGTGCGGCGCCCGGCCGGCGGCGCCCGGTGAGTTCACTCGGCGTGCCTTTATCAACGGCCGTATCGACCTGGTGCAGGCGGAATCGGTGGCGGCACTCATCGCCGCCCGCAGTGATCGGGCGCTGGCCGCCGCCGCCCGGCAGCTCGAGGGTGGCCTGTCGGCCGAGATCGTGATCATCGAGAAGCGGCTTACCGAGATTCTCGCCGCGGTGGAGGCGGAGCTCGATTTCTGTGCCGATGAAGGCACGGTCACGGTGTTGACGACGACGGCGGACGCTGTTCGGCATATCGCCGCGCGGCTGGCGGCGCTGGCCGGTACCTGGGACCGGGGGCGCGGGGTGGACGACGGCCTGCGGCTGGTGTTGACCGGGCGGCCCAACGTCGGTAAATCAAGCCTGATGAACGCTTTGCTGGGGAATGAACGTTCCATTGTCACCGCCATTCCCGGTACCACCCGGGACGTGGTGAGCGATATCCTGGCGCTTCAGGGGATGAGTATCGAGATTGCCGATACCGCCGGATTCACCGATGAAACCGCGGATCCCGTCGAACGGGAGGGGATGGAGCGGGCGCGGCGCTGGCGCGAGCGGGCCGATATCGTCGTCCTGGTGCTGGACCATCGCCGGCCGCCCGACGACCGTGACCGCCGGATGGCTGAACTGCGCCCGGGACAGCGGTTGGTGGTGGTGTTGAATAAATGTGATCTCGGTGAATCGGCGGTCGACAATGATGCCCTGCGGCGGCGGTTGGGGCATGACGGGCCGGTGGTGCGGACCACCGCGGCAGCGGTGCCCCCGGCGGTGGACGAACTTACGGGGGTGCTGGCGCGGCTGGCGTCGGCGAGTGCCGGAGACGGTGAGGATGATCTGCTGGTGACGCGGCGGCGCCATCGAGATCAGCTGCTGGCGGCTGCCGAGGCCGCGTTTCGGGCGGCGGATCATATTGCCGACACCGGCGGTTCGCTCCTGGATATGGTTGCCGAGGAACTGCGCGTCGCCCGGGAAGCGCTGCATCGGCTCAGCGGCATATCCTGTGATTCCGATCTGCTGGAGTCGGTGTTCGGCGAATTCTGCGTCGGCAAGTAGAGAGGCTGTGAAGCGGTGAATCCAGTTGATTTCGAAGATGATTTGCGCGCCGGGGCCCGGGCCATCGGGGTGGAACTGCCGCCGGGAGCAGCGGCCCCGGCGTGGCGCTTTCTCGAAATCCTGCGGCGGTGGGGTAAAACCTACAACCTGACGACCATCCTCAACCCGCGGGACATGGTGCCGCATCACCTGCTGGACTCACTGATCTACCTTCGCGGTATCGTCGACCGTGATGCGCCGGTGGTCGACGTGGGCACCGGCGGCGGTTTTCCGGGGCTGCCCCTGGCCCTGGCGCTGCCTGCCACGGCCTTCGTGCTGATCGAGTCAAAACAGAAAAAAGTCCTTTTTTTACAACATGTTGTCCGGGAACTGGGGCTTCGCAACGTAGATATACTTCATTTGCATTTCACGGTGGGAAATGCTAGAGAGGTGTTTCCCGCCCCGGTCCGAACCCTGGTCAGCCGGGCGGTGTCGGCGGCTGAGGTCATGTTGCCGCTGGCGGCGGAGGTGCTCGAGGAGCGCGGTCGGTTGCTGTTGTCGGTTGCCGCCGGAAGTGAGCATGCCGCCGAAATCACCGACCTGCTGGCAGCCGACAAACGGCTGTGCCGGCGGGAAACCCTGACGATGGATCTGCCGCTGACCACCCGGTCCCGCAGCTTGTTGGTCATCGGCCGGCGGTGAACCGATGGCGAAAATCATCTCCATTGCGAATCAGAAGGGCGGCGTGGGCAAGACCACGACGGCGGTCAATCTCGCCGCGTCGCTGGCCATTGCCGAGCACCGCACCCTGCTCGTCGATCTCGATCCCCAGGGCAATGCCACCAGTGGCGTCGGCCTGGTGCTGGAGGAGCAGGAGCGGACCGTCTACCACGTTCTGCTGGGAGAAACCCCGGCGGCGGCGGTGGTGCGTGAGACGGCCCTGCACTTCCTCGCGCTCATGCCGGCGAATCAGGATCTTATCGGTGCCGAGGTCGAGCTTCTGGACGTGCCGCGGCGCGAGTACCGGCTGGCCGATCTGCTGGCGCCGCTGCGCGATGCCTATGACCACATCATTATCGACTGCTCCCCCTCCCTCGGTCTGCTGACGATCAATTCACTTACCGCCGCTGACAGTATTCTCATTCCGTTGCAGAGTGAATACTACGCCATGGAAGGACTCGGCCAGTTGCTCCACACCGTCCAACGGGTGCAGCAGGGGCTCAACCCGGCACTGACCATCGAGGGGATTCTGCTGACCATGGTGGACCATCGTACCACCCTCGCTCAGCAGGTGGAGAGCGAGGTGCGGGAGCATTTCGGTTCTTTGGTCTACGATGTGGTGATTCCGCGCAATATCCGCCTCAGTGAGTCGCCGAGCCATGGCAAGCCCATCGCGCTCTACGACGTCGCCTCCCGGGGGGCGCTGGCCTATCTGCAGCTGACCGAGGAGTTTCTCGTCCGCCAGGCAGCCGGTGCCGGGGCGGTAGCCGATCGCCAGATCCAGCCGGCCGGTACGGCCGGCCGTGTCGCGATGCCCCGGCCCGGTTAACCTGCAGGTGCGGCGTGGCGGCACCTGTCACGTGGCGGTGCCATAATCAATCCGAGGTTGTCATGACGAGTGTATCGAAAAAAGCGACGATCAAACGCGGCCTTGGCCGGGGCCTGGGGGCACTGCTGCCGGAAGTGCCAGCGGCGACGGACAGTAGGCTCATCCAGTGTCCGCTTTCCTTTATCGAGCCGGACGCGAAGCAGCCGCGAAAACGCTTCGATGCCGACAGGCTGGCAGAGTTGACCGAGTCCATCCGCGAGAAAGGGGTGGTTCAGCCGGTGCTGGTGCGTCCGGCCGAAACCGCCGGACGCTACAAACTGGTGGCCGGCGAACGACGCTGGCGGGCGGCGCAGCGGGCCGGGTTGACGCAGATTCCGGCGCTCATCGTCACCCTCGATGAACGCCAGGCGGCCGAGGTGTCGCTGATCGAGAATCTGCAGCGGGAGGATCTCAATCCCCTGGAGGAGGCCCGCGGTTATCGCCGGTTGATCGATGAATTCAGCTTCAGCCACGAAGAGGTGGCGAAAACCATTGGCCGCGAACGTTCGACCATCACCAACATGCTGCGTCTGTTGCAGTTGCCGGAAGCGGTACGCGATCTGCTGGAGGACGGCAGCCTCGGCATGGGTCACGGCCGCGCTCTCATGTCCCTTGACGATGCCGGGCAGCAGGCGGAACTGGCGGCGCGGGTAGTGAGCGCGGGGTTGTCGGTGCGCCAGGTGGAGAAACTGGTGCGTGACCGGAAACAAGGCGCGGGGGGGGAAGACCCCAGACAGAAGAGAATGCCGGCGGTGGATGAAAGCCGGCGGCTCCATGGCGATGATCTTTGCCGCCGGCTGGAATCTTCACTGGGCGCCCGGGTGCGGCTTAACTGGCGCGGCAGGGAGAAGGGCCGACTGGAGATCGAGTTTCATTCGGACGAGGAACTGCAGCGGATTTGTGAACGGTTGCAGGCTGAAGGAGAAAGGGTGATCGAACCGTAATGATTGCTTCCATCGGTCGCACGCCACTGAAATTTCCCGCCCCGCCCCTGAAGGGGATTGTACTGCGCCGATTGTCGCACGCCGCCCGCGGGGAAATATGTTGCCGAAATGCGAGTTGAATCGCACCACGCCAACCCCCGAGAACGGTAGGTTAGACGACAACAATCATCCCGGACGGCATTGGCTGAAAGCCTGAAACGTGCCATCATACATCAAAATGGGATGGCGCAGCAACTGCACCGGATACGTGGCATACAATGACTGTGGAAAGCGTACATGGAATCACCACCCCATCGGCGGCTTACTTTGCAGTGCAATAAAGATGAATGATTTACGAAGATGTCGTTATCACGGACGGCAGTGAAACAAGCCAGTCTTCCAGTGCCGTGTGTGCCCGGGAGACGTGGGCGGCCTTGCGGGCCGCCTTTTTCATCTTTCCGCCGGAGAGCGGCGGAAAGAGGCCGAAGTTGATGTTCATCGGCTGGAACGGGCTGGCATCGGTGTTGGTGACATGGCTGCCCAGCGCACCCAGGGCGGTGGTTGCCGGCGGTGGCAGCAGCTGGCCGGTGAGTCGCCGGCAGGCGAGCTGGATGCCGGCCACCAGCCCGCTGGCGGCTGATTCGACGTAGCCCTCGACGCCGCTGATCTGTCCGGCGAAGAAAATCCGCGGGTCGGAAAGCAGCTGGAAGCCGCGGTTGACAAGTCTCGGGGCGTCGATGAAGGTGTTGCGGTGCATGGTTCCGTAACGCAGGATCACCGCCTGCTCCAGCCCCGGAATGGCGTGAATGACCTGATTCTGCCAGGGAAAGGTCAGCCGCGTCTGGAAGCCCACCAGATTGTACATTGTTGCGTCGCGGTTTTCCGCCCGCAACTGGACGACGGCGTGTGGCCGCCGGCCGGTGGCGGGGTCGGTGAGGCCCACCGGTTTCAACGGTCCGAAGGCCAGGGTTTCTGGCCCTCGAGCGGCCATTGCCTCCACCGGCATGCACCCTTCGAACACCTTTTCGTCCTCGAAGGCTCGTGGCCGCTGTGCGTCGCCGGCGGCGATCAGTTCCACCAGGCGGTGGTATTCCGCAGCCGACAATGGGCAATTGAGGTAGTCGCCGGTACCTGGTTCACCGTAGCGGTCGGCGCGAAAACAGCGTTCGCGGTCGATGGAATCGGCGGCGACGATGGGGGCGATGGCGTCGTAGAAATGCAGCCCGGGGCCGGTGACGCGGGCAAGATCGGCGGCCAGGGCGTCGGCGGTGAGCGGCCCGCTGGCGATGATGATGTCGCCTGCGGCGGGTACTCCGGTGACCTCGCGCCGGATAACGGTGATCAGCGGGTGGGATTCGATTCGGCCGGTAACCTGCCGGGCGAAGGCGTGGCGGTCCACCGCCAGGGCGCCGCCGGCGGGTACCCGGGTTTTATGGGCGGCGGTGATGATCAGCGAGCCGCAGCGGGCCATTTCGTCCTTCAGCAGACCGGCGGCATGGTGCGGATCCGCCGCCCGGAGCGAATTGGAGCACACCAGCTCCGCCAGGTGCGGATCCTCGTGGGCCGGGGAGAAGCGGCCGGGTTTCATTTCCCGCAGAAGTACGGGAATGCCGCGTCCGGCCAGCTGCCAGGAGGCTTCGCAACCCGCCAGGCCGCCGCCGATGATGGTGACCGGGTTTATAAGGGTCATGGGGATTCGGGAGGCGGAACAATCATAGAAACAGCGTCAGGCTGATCATCGTCTGGCGGAACAGCTCCACCGTTTCTCCTGCCGGTTCCGTCTGGTAGAACGGGTCGGCGGCGACGATCTTTTCCAACTCGGGCACCAGGGCCGCCACCGTCGCTTGGCGGTCCAGCTCCAGGCGGCCGATGTACCACGAGATGCGTTCCGCCAGCTGGTAGATCAACAGCGCCTGCAGGGTTTTATCCTCCTTGTCAGGGTGGAGCAGAGGAAAGGCCTCACGGTCATTGATCAGCACCCGGCGCATGACATGGCACAACAGGGCGTATTTGCGTTCCGGTGGGCTGGCGGCATCGGGGGCCTCAAGGATGAACTCCCGGTAGTTGGTGTATTCACCGTGGCGGCGGAGAAACTGGTCGATGTGGCTGCGTTCGTAGGCCAGCAGGCGTGCGTCCGGGGTCTCGGTTTCGTGGACAAAGAGCGGCAGCAGGCGAATTTCGCCGTCGCCGAAGCGCGCCGGGATGGTGGCGAAACCCCCGCCGGGCAGACGGATGCGGCCGGATTCGGACAGCCGTACGGCGAATACCGGCGGCTTGCCGTCATCGTCGATGGCCAGTTCCACCGGGAAGCCGAAGGTCTGTTCCAGCAGTTTACGGGTGTCGTCCAGGTTGCTGCCGCCGTTGCGGCAGAAATCGATGAATGAAAAATAAAACGGCGGTTCCATAATTTATTTCCTTCACCTGAATGGACTGGCGGCGGGGAAGTGGCCGGTTGGTGGTGGTGCCGGTGTGCCGCACGGGAAGCGACGCAATGGTGGCCGTCGGCGTCTTCAGGATCGGTGGTCGCCGCGGTACGTATGGTAGAGGGAGATGACCTGGGCGGCATAGCGGCCCGGCAGGGCGAGGCCGCGGCGCAGACGGCTGCGTACCAAGGTGGGACCGCAGTTATAGGCCGCCAAAGCCGTGGGCAGATCATCGAAATCGCGGATCAGCGAGGCGAGGTAGCAGGTGCCCATGATGATGTTTGTTTCCGGATCGTGCAGGCTGTCCTCGCCCTTCCAGCCGGCGCTGAGTTCCTCCGCCAATGCCCGGGCGACGAAGGGCCGAAGCTGCATCAACCCCCGGGCGCCCATGTGGGAGCGGGCGTGGGAGAGGAAACTGCTCTCCACCTGGATGAGGGCGGTGATCAGTGCCGGATCGCATTCGAAGCGATGTGCCGCCTGCCAGATGTAGCGGGCGAGGCGGCGTGCCTGGCGGGGTGATAGCTGTCGTTGAAAAGAACGAATGGTGTCGACGGTCAACTGATAATCGGCCAGGAGACAGCGCTCGCCAACCAACGTCGCCGAAAGCTCCCCGGTCACCGCCGATGCGGCCGGGGTATCCCGGGCGTTTTTCTGTGCCGGCAGGTAGCTGCTGGACAGAACCACGGCGAACAAAGCCCCCACCAGCAATAAGCTGGTACCTAGATTTCGCTGTTCCATAAGCGGTAAGGATAAATATGGTCGGTAGTTTTGTCAAGGTTAAATTACCGGTACGCGTTTTGATGGTGCAATACAGAGTGTACATTCCTCGCGGATGAGCGGGTTCGGCGTTGGTGTGGCGGATTGATGAACCGTCCGATCCGCTGCGGAGGAGATTCGGCAAAACAACGTGACCTCGTTCCCGATCGGTATGGCGGTCCGGCAACCGGAGAAACCACCGGTACGGGTTGCCGAGCCCGGCGATGCGGTCGGAGCATATAATATTCTTGACTAACGGAAAAATATTAGTCATAAACAAAAACCGGTTGGTAGACGGTGTGGGGTAAGGACAGTAACCCTGTTTGAAAATGCGCACCGGTACGGGCTGTTTTACAGGTCTTGTGAAGGTCGGAAGCGGGTCTCGCGGGAAAGTGTTTTGAAAGCGGTCATGAAGGGCGGTTAACGCCCGCTGGTTCTGAATATCACGTGCGGCATGACGGTTTTGTCTCACCTGAAATAATCAATTGATTGTGCAACGGTTCAGGCTCGCGCGAATGGGAGGAATGCTGATGAGTATAAAGCGTAAACTAGAAGCAGGTGAATTTGTTACTCTGGCTGAGATTGAACCTCCGAAAGGGGTTGATGTATTGGCCATGGTAAGCAATGCAAACCAGGTTAAGCATAAGGTTGACGCATTCGTCGTTCCTGAGATGAATAATGCGGTTATGCGCATGAGTGCGCTAGGCGGGGCGCTCATCCTGCAGCATAAGGGCATGACAACCCTCATGCAGGTTAATTGCCGCGACCGAAATCGGCTTGCCTTGCAGGCGGATCTGCTGGCGGCCGATGCCGCCGGGGTGAGCGGGATCATTACCATGCCTGCAGGTGATCCGCAATTTGGTGACCATCATGAGGCCAAGGGAGTCTATGACCTCGGTATCAATCAGCTTTTAAAGGCGGCCAGCGGCTTGCGGCAAGGCCTCGATCTGGCCGGTAATCCTCTTTCCGGTGCCCCTGGTTTGCTGCTCGGGGCAGCCATCAATGCCGGCGCACGAAATGGCGCGTTGCAGCAGGAGGTGAGCAACGCCAAAGACAATCTTGCTGCCGGCGCGACCTTCCTGGTGAGTACCCCGCTGGTCGATCTTCAGGATCTTGATCCGTTTCTGGCTGAGTATGGTGGCAGCAAGGCGGTTATCATCCCGACGGTTCTGGTGCTTAAATCGGTCGGCATGGCGCGTTATATCGCCCAGACGCAAGAGCATATAACCATTCCCGATGCGTTGATAGAGCGGATTCGCCGGGCAACGGACAAGTCAGCCGAATGTGTTCGTATCGCCAGGGAGCTGATTCTCGCCGTGCAAAGGGCCGGATTTGGTGGTGTACTGGTATCCACGGTCGGCTGGGAGCACAAACTTCCGGAGATTCTGCCGTGAGCTACCCGTTTGCCGTGAGCTATCCGTTATGGTGGTTTCCGGTACATGAATGACACTCTACACGATAATATAAGCTTATAATATATGAGGAGGGAAGGCATGAGCGAAAAGAAGAAGATTCTTGTGGTCGATGACGAGCCTGATTTTGCTTCCATTGTTAAAACCAATCTTGAATCCGAAGGGTTTACCGTCAACGTTGCCTTCAATGGTGTTGAAGGCCTGGAAAAGGTTAAAGCCGACCGGCCCGATGCCATTGTTCTTGACGTTATGATGCCTGAGAAAGACGGATATCAGGTATGCGCCGAGTTGAAGGGCGACCCTCAGTACGCCGACATCCCGATTGTTATGTTGACGGCAGTGGCATCGCATGTCAGTTCGACCCGTTATTCGCATCGTGGAGGAATGAGCATGGAGGCGGATGATTATCTGCCCAAGCCGGCTTCGGCGGCCCAGATCATCGCCAGTGTGAAACGGCTGCTCGACTCGTAGACAACACCGGCCGCAGCTTTCCGGTATCGTGCCGAAAGATGTTGTTCGGCGGGATACGACGTCGGGATTGAATGAATTCTAGACGTCGTCGCGGCACGTGGTGTATCGCTGCCGGGGTGATCGTTGGCAGGTGCGTGGCCGGCGGTGGCAGTGGAGTGAACGGTGCCTGGATGGTCTGCTGCTGTTTGTTCATTGGCGGCCCGTTGGTTGCGGAGGTGATACCGGCGCTTCCGCCGTCGGGTGGGCCGGAAAGAGCCGGCTGGGGCCACGTGATTCGGTCAAGATGCAAGGGCGAAGCTGGAGG
>JAFGAM010000013.1 GCA_016933675.1 Candidatus Anaeroferrophillacea bacterium | reverse complement strand
CGGCGGCCGTGAAGACCAGTGGGAGCCGGATGACGTCTACTGGGGCTCCGAAAACACCTGGCTGGGCGGTGAAAAACGCTATTCCGGGGAAAGAGACCTTGAAAATCCCCTCGCCGCCGTCCAGATGGGCTTGATTTATGTCAACCCGGAAGGCCCGGACGGCAACCCGGACCCGCTGCTGGCGGCTAAGGATATCCGGGAAGTCTTCGCCCGCATGGCCATGAATGACGAGGAAACCGTGGCCCTCATCGCCGGCGGTCATGCCTTCGGCAAGACCCATGGCGCCGGAGACCCGGCGCTCGTCGGCCCCGAACCCGAAGCCGCCCCTATCGAGCAACAGGGCCTCGGCTGGAAAAGCAGGTTCGGCACGGGCAAAGGTAACGATACGATTACCGGCGGCCCGGAAGTCATCTGGACGAACACCCCGACAAAATGGAGCAACAACTTCTTCAGGATTCTCTTCAGCTTCGAATGGGAACTGACGAAGAGCCCCGCCGGCGCCTACCAGTGGAAGCCGAAAGGAGACGCCGGTGCCGGTACCGTGCCCGATCCTCACGACCCCTCCAAACGCCGCTCGCCGGGCATGCTGACCACCGACCTCGCCCTGCGGTTCGACCCCATCTATGAGAAAATATCCCGGCGCTTCTACGAGCATCCGGAAGAACTGGCGGATGCGTTTGCCCGCGCCTGGTTCAAGCTGACCCACCGTGACATGGGCCCCCGCACCCGCTACCTCGGCCCGGAAATTCCCGGAGAAGAACTCATCTGGCAGGACCCCATCCCCGCCGTTGATCATCCGCTGGTGGACGGCAAGGACATCGCCTCCCTCAAGGCAAAGGTCCTGGCCTCCGGCCTTTCCGTCACGGAACTGGTGTATACCGCCTGGTCCTCGGCGGCTACCTTCCGCGGCTCTGACAAGCGCGGCGGCGCTAACGGCGCCCGCATTCGCCTCGCGCCCCAGAAGGACTGGGAAGTCAACCAGCCTGAAAGCCTGTCGAAAGTTCTGAAGACCCTTGAGAGTATCCAAAACGAGTTCAATAAAACCCAGACGGGCGGCAAGAAGGTTTCCCTCGCCGATCTCATCGTGCTGGCCGGTTGCGCCGCCGTCGAACAGGCAGCGAAAAATGCCGGTCATGACGTGACCGTCCCCTTCACCCCGGGACGCATGGACGCCTCACCGGAACAGACCGATGCCGCCTCCTTCTCCGTGCTCGAACCGGTCGCAGACGGCTTCCGCAACTACCAGAAGGTGAAGTTCTCGATATCGGCCGAGGAACTGCTCGTTGACAAGGCCCAGTTGCTGAACCTGACCGCGCCGGAGATGACGGTCCTCATCGGCGGCATGCGCG
>JAFGAM010000103.1 GCA_016933675.1 Candidatus Anaeroferrophillacea bacterium | reverse complement strand
GCCCTCTTTCCCCTCACGGTGACCCTGGCCGACCGGCTGCAGTCCGATATTTCCGGTGATCTCCCCGTGTCCTTTGCCGGGGGCGTGTCGGAGTACAATGCAGCGGAACTTTTTTCCACCGGCATTCGTCCGGTCACCTGCGCCACGGAGCTCCTGAAACCCTCGGGATACCTGCGATTGGCCGGCATCGCCCGGCGCCTTGACCTGGACTCTTCCCGGGAGGCCTGGCGGAAAGAAACAATCGATAAAAAAGCCCTTTCCGCGTTAAAGGAAAAGATGACCGGGTCCTACCTTTTCACCAAGGACTTCCGGGGAACCCATCGAGCGGCGGTGGAGAATACCCTGCCCCTCTTCGACTGCGCCGTGGCTCCCTGCGTGGAAGCCTGTCCGGTGGGGCAGCACGTCCCCGCCTATATCCGGCTGGCCGGTGAAGGCCGGTTCGACGAAGCCCTTAAGTGTATTTACGATACCAACCCCCTGCCTTCGGTGACCGGCACCATCTGCGACCATCAGTGCATGACCCGATGCTCCCGGCTGGATTACGAAGGGGCGGTCCGCATCCGGGATATGAAGCGCATCGCCGCCCGGCGGGGCGAAGGGTACAGCCCGCGGCCGCCGGAGCGGGAAAACGGCCATACGGCGGCAATTATCGGCGCCGGTCCCGCAGGGCTTTCGGCGGCCTATTTTCTCCGCCGGGCGGGATTTCAGGTGACGGTCTTCGAAAAGGAGGCTTCCGCCGGCGGCGTGGTACGGCAGGTGCTGCCCTATTTCCGCATCGCCGCCGAGCTGTTGGACCGGGACATCGCACGCATTGAAGCCCTGGGGGTCACCTTCCGGTTCAACGTCGGTAATCAGCTCACGGTGGAGTCCTTGAAGAGGGATGGCTTTCAGTATATTTTTGTCGGCATCGGCGCCTGGTCTTCCCGGGAACTGAAGATTCCCGGACCCTGTAAGGTCATCGATTCCCTGGAATTCCTAAGAACCTTCAAGGAAAACCCCGAATCTTTGAGCCTGGGGAAAACCGTGGCCGTGGTGGGGGGCGGCAACACCGCCATGGACGGGGCCCGGGCCGCCCTGCGTTCCCCCGGGGTGGAACAGGTGTTCATCCTGTACCGCCGGACGGAAGACCAGATGCCCGCCGACCGGGAGGAATACGACAACGCCCTGGCCGACGGCGTGGTTTTCCGCCCCCTGCTGACGCCGGAAAGCTGTCCTGAGGAAGGCTCCCTCCTCTGCCGGGTCATGACCCTAGGAAAACCTGGGCCCGACGGCCGGCCGCAGCCCGTTCCCTCGGACCAGACGGTGCTTCTGGAGGTGGATACGGTGATCGCCGCCGTGGGGGAGACCGTGGACACCGCGGCCCTGCAGGCTTTGGGGCTTCCGACACGAAACCTTCTGAAAGATCCGGCCACCCTGGAAACCGTGACGGACCGGGTCTACCTGGGGGGTGACGCCCGAACGGGTCCCG
>JAFGAM010000102.1 GCA_016933675.1 Candidatus Anaeroferrophillacea bacterium | reverse complement strand
CCCCTCGTCCCCAGCCCCTGTTGTCCTGGACAACAACGTAACGAAGAAGACGGCGTTGTTACGAAGCCTGCATTATTCAACCACCAGGGTATAGGCGTTGTACATGATATTGCCGCCGGCATCGGCGTAACCGACATACACGTAGTAGAGGCCGGCAAAACCGGTGAAATCGGCGGTGCCGAGATCGAGGGTCAGGACGCCGCCGGTACAGGGTGCCGGACTCCTCACGAAGCGTGACAGATCGACGCCGAAGCCCGCCCCCGGCAGATACACGTACAGCAGCGGGTAGACCGCGTCGGCACAGCCGTCGACGTTTACCCGGGGCGCGAAGGCAACCGGTCCGGCGGCGACGTTCACCGTCACATCGGTGGGGTTCACCGAGGTACCGAAGGCAACCAGATCGAGGGGCGCAGCGGGGAAGCCGTTGCCGCCCTCGCCGGGCGCCGGCGAGGAGATGTTCTCGGGATCGAAAAGGATACCGAACCAGCCGGAATCGACATAGTTGTTGTTACCGGTACCCGAAGGCGCGCCCAGTGCCAAGTCGGCCGTACCGTCCGTCGTCGTCGAAATCGCCCGCGGCCATGCTGTAGCCCATCCTGCCGGCGGCCAGGGGATCGGGATCGGAGGCATCGACCTCCGGGCCGATGATGGCGATATCGGCATCCTGATCCAGCTCATTGGTGCGCGCCGGCGCCGAGCTGCCGTAGACCACATACACCCAGCCGTTGGTGCCCTGGACAGCAAAGGCATTGGGGGTCGAAATGACCAGGTCGTCGGTACCGTCGCCGTTATAATCGCCGGTAACGATGGCCTGGCCGGTCTTGAAGCCGATGCGCCCGGCGGCATCGCTGAGTCGCAGGGTCACATCGCTGTCCTCGTAGAGGTCGAGGTTCGCCGCCCAGCTCCCTTTCCCGTAAACCACCAGCACCCGGCCCTTACCGGTGGTACCGGCCTCACCCCAGCCGGACAGGGGCGCGCCGATGACAAGATCGTCGTAGCCGTCAGCGTTGAAGTCAACGGCAGCCAGGGTTCCGCCGACCTGATCCTTGACGTAGGCGCCGCTGATCACGGTATCGGCGTCATCGGCTTCCACCTGCGCGCCCCAGGCGGTGCCGCCGTTGACGACATACACCCGGCCGGCTTCGGCAAGCACCGGGTTGACGCTGTCCTCATCGGGAGCGCCGAAGGCGATGTCAAGCTTCCGGTCGCGGTTGAAATCGCCCACGGCCAGGCTCATCACCTGAAACACCCCGGCACCGGCGTCACGCCGGAAGGTGACGTTTGCGTCGGTGGCGGGGTCGATGCCCCCCGGAGGGCTGCCGGCGCCGGCACTGCCGTAGAAAAGATATACCGCGCCGTTGAGGCCCCGGGGCAGGCCGCCAACGAGGGGGGCTACGGGCGGATGCTGGACGCTGTCGGTGAGGATATCGCTGACGAGCAGGTCATCGGTACCGTCGCCGTTCACGTCGCCGGTGGCCATAGCCTGGACATGCATGGAATCGGCGCGCCGGATGACCGTGGCGGCGGCGGCGGCAATGGCCAGATTACCGGACAGCCCGGAGCCGCCGTAGACCACGTAGATCTTCGCGTCTTCGGGGGAGACCGGCATATCGGTGTCGGTAACCCGCTGGGCGGCGACGATGAGGTCGTCAATGCCGTCATCGTTCAGATCGCCGACGGCAAGGTTTTCGCCGACATATTCATGTTCGGCGCCACCGTAGAGCAGGGCACTTTCGGTTTCATCGCCGTAGTCCACCGCTTCGCACGAATCCGGCAGCGCGGCGAGGTCGGCACCGCCGAAGTAGATCGACACCACCCCGGCTTCGACGATGCCCCGCGGCGAGGCGGCCCGGGGCACGCCGACGGCGACATCCGTCTTGCCGTCGCCGTTGAAATCACCCGAAACCATCGACCAGCCGAGCTGAATCTCCCGTTCGGACCCCTTGACGAGGTTGCCGAACCCTTTCAGGCCGTCGATTTCGCTGGGATAAATTACCTGTGCCCAGGCCGCCGGCACGCCGGCGGCGAGGCAGAACAGGACCATGCATGCGCTCAGGGACCACTTTTTCATCGTTTCAATCCTCCCTTTTCGTGGCACAAACCAGCATCCCGCGCCGCCCCCGCGGCGGCGTATTCTACATGTCGGTTTTGTCGGGTCGCTCCGGCACACTCCGGCAGGTTCAGCATGGCCTACCATATTTTCGGCCGGCGGTGCAACCACAACCATAAAAGGGAATCCCGGTACCAGGCGCGACGGGCAAAGGAGATCAACTCCCTGTGCCGGATTCGGCAACGTGGCCGTCACGGGCAGATCTCTGTTCGGTCAAACTGGTCCAGGGTTCACATGGTTTTTCGCGGTGGTGAGCTCTCATGTATTTCGCGATTTGAGGGGGAAACGCTCCGGATGCTCGATGATTTCCTCGGTGAGATCGATATCGAGATCCGGCCAGTAGAAGTGACCCGGCGATTGTTCCTCCACATTGAGAATGCAACGCAGCGTTTTTTCACTGAACCACGGAAAATCCTCATACGACATGAACAGCTCTTTACCATGTGCCAGCAGCCAGACTCCATGCGCAGAAATATTGGCTACTTCAACGTCTGAAATGTTCCTGCCATGCGCTAACGAGTTCATCGTAATACACCTCGATCAGTGTCTCAATATCTTTTAATTGCTTTCGCGATTATTTATAATTTTTCGCTAGCTCGATCTCAGGCGCAAGCCAGAATTTCGCCTCTCCTGTACCGGAAATTACATGTACGTGCATTCTTTCTTCTTCCCTTGAGAAGAAGAAAAATCTGTACCCGTTTATATTAAGGACGGTTGGTGTCATTTGACAAAGAATACCCGTTGGCCGGCGAAGTCGGGGTGGGAGCCGTAGAGGCCCATCTCACAGATGCCGGGAGGGAGGTCGGCGATGCGGACGGCGGGAAAGAGGAAATCAAAGCTGCAGCCGGCGGCAAATTGGGCCTGGTTCCAGGCCGCCAGCAGCGCCACCCGGTAGCCGGCGGCACCGCCGCCGGCATCCTCGGACCAGGCATGGAGCCACCAGCAGCCGTCGGTTTCCAGCGCCGTGAGACCCTGGAGGGTATACCAGCCATAGAGGTATTCCGCCGGCGCCGCCGGGGCGGCGCAGCAGGGGTAGAGGACGATACCGGCGCGATACGCCGTCGCCGCCGCGTCGGCAAACCCGCCGGCGGCGCCATTGGTTGCCCACTCGCCGGCGCCACGGTTCGCCGGATCATCGGCGCCGCTCGTCGCCCACTCGCCGGCGGTGCCCTGGTCAGCCGCTTCGACCACGGAAACCGGGCAATCGCGACGGCCGCCGGCGGCATCGCGCACCGTCACCGTGCCGCGACCGGGCTGCATGGCGCGGATGGTGATGCGGCCGGCTTCAGGCTCGCGATCCATGACCGCGAAGGCGCCGTTGCCGGCCCAGGATAGTGAGGCGCCGCCGCCGATATCGGCGGCGAAAAGGATGGTGCGCTGCTCACCGGGGGACAGCAGCACCGCGGCGGGCAGAAAATAGATCCCGCTGCCGGCGGCTTCAGCCGTGGCGGCGGCGAGATCGAGGCGGCCGAAGCCGCTGTCCTCGTCATGTCCGGGGGTGTGGAGATCGACGCTGCCGGCGAGCAGGGCACGCAGCATCTCTGCGGCGGCAAGCCGGCGGCCGGGAACCGCGGCGGCGAGATTGGCCAGGGCGCCGGCGGTCAACGCGGCCGCGGGGGAGGTGCCGCTGATGTAGAACCAGCCGCCGAGACTGGGGCCGTAGAGATCGACCCCGGGGGCGGCGACGGTCAGCGCCGGCCCGCGGCGGGCGAAGCCGGCGGTAAGGTCATCGGCAGCGGTGGCGGTCACCGCGACGGTGGCCGCCAGGCAGGCGGGAAAGGCCAGGAGCTGCCCGGCGCCGCCGTTGCCGGCGGCGGCGGTAACCACGACATCGAGGGCGGCCAGGGCGTCGAGTTCAGCGGTAATAGCGCCGAAATCGCCCTCATCCACCACCAGGGAGAGATTTACCACCCGCACCCGGGCGGGATCGGCGGCGGCCAGCTCGGCGGCATAGACCAGCGCCGCTTCGAGGGCTTCGTTGGTGAAATAGTTGTCTCCACCGGGGTTGATCTTCAGCGGCACGACCGCCGCCGCCGGGGCCACCTGCAGCACCAGCCCGGTCATGGTGGTACCGTGACCGAGCTGATCCTCGACATTGGCGGGATCGTCGGCATCGCCGAAATTGCGCGCCAGATCCAGCCGCAACGAGGCGGCGAGATCGGGATGGTCGGTATCCACCCCGGTATCGATGACGATGACGATGATCCCGTCGCCGCGGCTGATCTCATGGGCGGCCGCGGCACCGATGGAGTCGAGATGCCAGTAGTCCTGCGCGGTAAACGATCCGGCGGCGAACTCATTGCGGGCATCCTGAGCGGCAGCAGACGGTTCGTGGGCATTTTGTCCGGCTTCGGGCATGGTCACGGCATCGGCGGCGGCATCAGGCCGGGCGGCGGGCGCGGTCGCGGCGCCAGCGGCAGCGGGTACGAACCGGGAGGGGAAGGATTGGGCCGCCGGCGGCGGCAGCACCCCGCTCCCGGCCGGCAGCAGCCGGCGTTCAAGGGGCGGGAAATGGCCGCCGGCCCGGGCCGCGGCGGGAAGAACAAGCAGGGCAATCAGGACGAGCAGGGCGGACAGGGCGGCCGGCCCCAGCACGTGCCACACGTGCCACAGGTGCGCGCCGGAAGCTGTCCGGCGGATTGGCGGTAGCAGTGACTGCGGCACCGGGGGCATCGTCGCGCACGACGGCACCCGGTTTCCATGCTGTCCCGGGGGCAACAGCGCGGGGGGCACCGTGCCGGCACGGGGAGATAGCGCGCCGTCGCACAATGCCGGCGGCCGCCTGTTCAGCGGCCGCCGGCGGGTATCGTTGTAATCGTCACGCCTGTCGTTGTTCATCCGGGCATCTTTATTCATCCCGGCGTCGTTGTTCGTCCGGGGCGTCGTTGTTCGTCCGGCCGCTGCCGGCCGGTACCGGCACCGTGGGGTTCGGCAGCCGGATGTTCGCGGCCGCCATCCGGGCGGCATCGTCACCGCCCGCGCCGCGCGCCTCAGTCGCCAAGCCGCACCTCGTAGGCATTGCTCTTCACGGTGCCATCAGCCAGGACATAGCCGTAGAAAACCTGAAACCGCGAAATGCCGGATCCGCCGAGTTCGATGGCCTCGGCAAAGATAGCGGCGAAATCCAGCACGTCACCCAGCACCACCGGCGCCCCGGTGGGCAGGAGCATGCCGAGATCGCCATCGGGCAGGTAGATGTACATCACCGGGGTCACCGTTTGGCCGGCATCCCCCGCCGCCGCGGCGATCTGCGGCTGCAGGAGGATGCGGGTGCCGGTCAGCGCGATAATCTCCATCTGCCCGGAACCCATCCCGGCTGCGGTCAGGGCCGCCTGCGCCGTCTCCGGCGCCGCCAGTTCGACCCCGGCCGTCCGGCCGCAGTCGATATCGACATGGTACCAGCCGAGATACCAGCTCGTATCGGCATCGTTGACCGCCGCCAGCAGTTCCTCGAGGCTGTTGAACCGCCGGCCGGTATCCTCGTTCACGTTCAGGAAATAGACCGTCATGCGGCCGCGATAATCATCACCCAGGGCGGCACAGACATCCAGGGGCTCGGCCAGCAGGCTGGTATCGATGGCGGCCACCCCTTCGCGCTCCAGGGGTTCCGGCAGGCCGTCGGCGGCAAAGGCGTTACCCTGCTCGTGGTTCTGCAGAAAGAGCAACCCGGCATCTTCCAGGCCCTGAAGCTCGATGGCGGCGTAGCTGCCGGTGCCGTTGGCGGCGCAGGGAAACAACAGATCGAAAAGAATCTTCTCACCGGCAAGCAGTTCGCCGTCCCAGGCGTCATTGCCGAGGTCGACCCAGGCGTCGGAGCGGTGCTGATTGAAGTCTTCGGCATCCTGCCCGACCACCGTAACCGGGGCGACGCATGCCGTCCCCGCCCAGCAACCGCCGGCGGCGGCGCACTCGGCCGCGGCCGCGCACAGGGACAGGTGATTGGCGTCACATTCGGAGGCGGGGATCGCGGCCGCGGGTTCCGGCGTCAGGTGGCAGCCGTTGTCATACCAGTAACCCTGGGCGTAGGAGGCGCAGGCAACGGCATTGATGCATCTCTCCGGCGTCGCCCGGGAGCAGGTCCCGGAGCCCGGCAAAATCACGCTGCCACCGCCACTGCCGCCGCCGTCGTCATCGTCGTCGTCATCGTCGTCGCTGCCGGAGGAACCCGGCGAGGAGGCCTGGCAGCCATTGTTCACCCAGACGCCCCCGGCGGACTGGCAACTGAGGGGATTGGTACAGGCGGAAAGCCTGGAGGCACTGCATGACCCGGTGGCGGCGGCGGCGGTGCAGTAGGTGCCGGTCCAGGAGCCGCCGACCGCGACGCATGCCGCCGAGGTTTCACAGGCGCCGACATCCCGTTCACTGCATTCCCGCGCCCGGCAGACGCCGTCGTCATACATCAGGCCGCCGTTCATCTGGCATTCCAGGGAATCGGTACAGGCGCCGAGATTCTCGCGACCGCAGGCGGCATCGGGATCGGGCTCGTCGTGGCAGGCGCCATCCCACCAGTGGAAATCGTCTCCCGAAGCGGTTCTGGTGCAGTATTCCTCCCTGGTGCAGCCCGACGCCTCTGCGCAGGCGGGCTCGTCGTGGCAGGCGTCATCCCACCAGTAGCCGCCGATACGGTCGCAGGCGAGAGCTGTTTCACAGCCGGATTCGTTACCGGCGCGACATTTGGGCAGCTCATTGCACCGGTCGTCGTACCAGTAGAAACGGGAGGCCGCGCAGCTCTCTTCAGGACAGTCGTCGGGGCTCCCGCACAGCGATTCCGCGTTGCAGGCATTGTCGTACCAGTAGCCCCCGACGGCCTCACAGGCAGTGACGGTACCGCAGTCCGCGAGGTTTTGGGCGGTACATTCGGAAGCGGGTTCCGGCTCCGGTTCCGGAACGGCGGCGGTGCTGCCGAAAGTCCACGGATCGCCGCCGGCATCCCAGCACATGTAACCGCCGGCGCCGCCGGCGTTACTGTCGGCGCAGCCGCCGTAGGCGGTCACGGAACGAACGCTGTCGTACCAATCCATGAATTTGTCGCGATCGACATTGATCTGCACCTTGACATCGTAGATCAGGCTGGTGGTGAAGGGCAGTTTTTTGACGTAGACCCAGCCGGCCTCATCGACGCCCACCGCGGTCTGCGGGGTGCGGGAGAAGTTCAGCACCTGCACGAAGGCCGACGGGTTGGATTGGTAGACATCGGCGGCGGCCAGCTCCTTTAAAGTCGGCGCCGCCCCGGCGCGCCAGTCGATGAGATCGTACTGATTGGTGCCGTAACCGGCGTAGCGCGCGTCGGGTTGCTGCCGGAAGCGGGATACAAAGCCGATCTTCTCGCCGAAGGGGCCGTAGATGTTCACCGTCACGTAGGTCGCGCCGGGTGGAATGAAGAAGCGGAAGTGGTCGGGGAAATCATTGACGACGTTCTTCCGCCCCACCAGTCCCGGCGTCGAGAGGGCCAGGCTGACACTGGCGAGGTCCACCCCGCACTGATCGGCATCGGGGTAATCGACCCCGCAGAGCAGCCGCGCCCGGTTGAAGTCGTACAGATTCCGGAAGCCGTTGATGGTGGTGGAGGTACGGTAGACATATTCGGCCCCGGTGCAGGGATAGGCGCCCTGCTCGCAGGTGAGGGTACCGTCGCAGGGGGTCTTCGCGCACCAGGCCGCCAACTGGCCGAAGCTGTAGAGCGACACGTAGTCGGCGGCGCCCAGGACCCGGCCCGGCCCGGCACACAGCAGCAGGACCGCGACAATCCCGCTACAGACGATGCTTGCCAGTCTTCGTTGCCTCATTTCCGCACCCCTCGACCAGGCCGACGCATGAACGTAATCCGAATGGTTCATCATGTAACCTCACGGGAAAGGAAGTCCTGTCATTACAACGGGTAAAAACACACGGGGAAGAATCTGCTCGAACTATTTCCAACCATGCAAATACCATGCCGCCACCTGCCGCGGCGGTCATGCAACCGCGATGAAGTCCCGGTTCCGGTGGCCGACGGGGGTGAAACCGACGTGGAGGGCGCCATGCCCAAAGGTGATTTGACCGTGACCGGTGGACTATAGCAGAGGTAAAAAAACGGATACAAGAAAAAAGAGCGGGTACCCGAGGGTACCCGCTCTGCTGAGCGATTAAAAATCACTCATGATTCACAGCAGTTACTTCGCGGCGCAGCTGTCACCAAACGGGGTGCTGACCCACTTGCAGCCACCGGCGAGACCGGCGGTGCAGGCCGCTTCGGTGCCGAACTGGGCGCAATTGAGCAGGCACTCAGCGGTGGGGAAGGCCTGCCAGACGCAGTCGCCGGTGCAATCGGCCTGGGCCTTGCCGGCACACACAGGCACCGCGGGTTCCGCCTCGGCGTTACAGGTATCGTTGTACCAGAACCCGCCAACCGCGGTGCAGGCGGCCTCGGTGAGGCAGGCGCCCAGGTTGTCGGCGGCGCAGTTGTCCACCGGGGGCACATCGCCGCCGGTGCCGGCAAGCTTCTGGTAGGAGCCGACGCCCAGGGCGCGGCCGTTGTAGGTGATGGTGCCGTAGTCATAAGCCATCGGAATCAGGCTCAGACCGTCGACGGTCAGCTCACACGCCCACGGAATGATAGGCGCGCCGGTGTAGGTAATGTTGTTCAGGTCGAGGTCGGCGCAGGCGGTAAGCTGCGCGAAGGTGATCCGGCCCCAGCCCTCGTCAAACGGGGAATCCATCAGCACGAGATTGGTCTCTTCCGGCAGCCGCATGATTTCGGTCTCGGGGCACGGAGAAACCTCGCAGGTCTTCTTGACTGAATGCTCTTCGAGGTCGTACACCTGCAGTCCGTAAGCCGGCTCGTAGTTGGTACCCTGGAAGAAGGGGCCCTTGGCAACGGGGTTCGGCGGGCAGGTGGACTGCTTGGTCGGGAAGTTGAACACGCCGATGGAGAACTCGGCGCCGTTGTCATAGTACGGCCATGCGAGGTTGTTCTTCGCCAGGCAGGCCTCGACTTCGCAGAGGTTGTTGTCGGCGTTTTCGCCGATGTCGGTAACCGCGGAGACATCCAGCCACGCCAGGTTGTCGTAATCAGCGAAGGCGGTGGCGTAGTACAGGGCGTAATCGGCACCCGGGAACACCAGCTCGCCGTAACCGGTGAGGATGTTCGGGGTCTCGTTCTCGAGAATCGCGCGGGTCTGGTACTGGGCCCAGTACGCGGCGCAGATGGTCGACTTGGCAACGGTGCCGTCGCCTTCACGGGGCAGCAGGTTGTTGATGTCGCTCCAGGACTCGATCACCAGGACGTAGCCATAGGAGCCGTCATCGACCACGCCGTCACAGGGGATGGCGAGTTCGTAGGTCAGCGGCGCGTTGACGCTGGCGCAGGTGCAGTTCGGCGCGGTGCCGATGCACATGCTGCCGTCGGTGCTGGTGAGAACGTACTTGCCGCCGGCGAGCTTCAGGGTGCCCTTGAAGACATCGTTCGGGGACAGATAGATCAGGAAGTCCAGCATATCCTGGCTGTAGTGGTGGGAGCGGATGCTCACCTTGGCCACGCAGGACACGGTATTGGAGGTGTTGATCACGGTCATGTTGGTTTCGACGCCGTTATTGGCCAGGTACACCGGATAGACCAGCATGTCGCCCTTGAGGTTCTGGGCATCGGTTACGTGATCGTTGAGGTTCTGTGCCAGCGCCGGAACGGCAAGGAACGCCAGGCACATGAGCGTCACAATCACTTTCAACCACTGTTTTCTCATCATGCATCTCCTTCTGACAACTTGTTGGATGTTAATCACGAGCTTGTTATCACTGCCTGCGCCGAGGCTGCAGGATTCGTACCATCTCCCCGCGCCGCCTTCAATTCAACTCCGGAAACAGCAGCGGATTGGTGAAGGTGTGGTACCAGCCGCCGGTCGCCAGCACCCAGCGGTCGCGGGTCTCACGTTGCCGCGGCTCGCCGGTGGCGGTTTCCAGGATCAGGCGGCATTCCACCTCCCGGATAAAATCATTGGGCCGGTGGACGGCGACGATCTCCACCGCCTTCAGCGTTGATTTCCTCGTCATCAGGTTGAGGTACAACCGGTACTTGTCCGGCGTCACCATCTCCCGGATGTAGGGCGCTTCGAGGGCAAAGGTTTGACTGACATCGCCGCTGGCGTATCCGCTCCAATACTGGTTGAATCTCGCCAGCAGCTCTTCTTCCGTTTTCAGCTCGTCCCGCATTTCCGGCGACACGGTTACCCACATCGACCCGCGGTTGAAGCTTCCGTTGGAGGTGGCGCATCCCGCTACCAGTCCGCCGATGATGAGCAGGGCCAGGCCCAGGGCCGTGAGTTTCACCGCCCCTCGACGAACTCGATCTGATAGCGGTCGCATAGGCGTCCGTACTCCTCGTTGACGATGGTTTTCTTTTTGGCGACCAGGATGCGATTACGGATCTTGTGCCCCAGATCGTCATCCAGGGGCGCGAGTTCGCCGTTCTCGTCGGTGAACTGCCGCCAGTGGGCCCGATACCAGGAGAGCACCGCATCTTCATGCAGTTTCGCCCCTTTCATCAGTTCCCGTTCCCAGCAGGAGCCCAGGACAATGTTCCGGTCGAACCCCGCCACCCGGTCGAGACCGGGGCACTCGATCTGCGTTTCCGCCGCCCGGCGGGCGAAGAGCACCGTCCGCACCGTCGCCTTCAGCAGGGCCTCGGGCGTGGGCTGGAAATTCGGTGACGCCTGACGCATGGCCGCCAAATCCGCCTCGTACACCGCGATCCCGTCCGCCCCGCGGGCGACCACCGCGCCGGAATCGGCGGCGGCCGGCAGAATGCCGAGGCCCGTAAGGAGCAGGGTGATGACGATGATCTTTCCGAGACGATTCCGGGGCCGCATGGGGCGTTTTCCTCTCCGTGCCTGGTACCGGCGCCATCCGGCCGCCAGGTACACACGATGCTGCGGTGCAAGCGGTTATAATTACCGCCGTTTCAGGTTTTGGAAAGGTACGGGCCGGCCGCGACCGGCCCGTACCATGTACTACATTATGTCCTGCAACACTAACTGAACTACTGAACTACTGTACTACTGAAGACTGCAAGGTTAACGGTTATTCGACCACCAGGCGGTAGGCGGAGTACTGAATGTCGCCATCGCCATCAACGTAGCCGATGTACATGTCGTAGGTGCCGGCAAAACCGGTGAAGTCGATGGT
>JAFGAM010000101.1 GCA_016933675.1 Candidatus Anaeroferrophillacea bacterium | reverse complement strand
TAATGGATGCTACTCGTCTTGCCAACCGGGCAGGTTCAGAATGAACCGTCAACTTGCCCATGATGTCCGCGGCGAACAAGGGGTGGCGATGCCACCCCGCGGCGAACAAGGGGTGGCGATGCCACCCCGCGGCGAATTTCCCGTCGCGGCAAGTGACCGCGGCGATTTATGGGTGCGATTCGTACCTCGGTAAGGCGCAGCGACCAGCGGGAGCGTCAAATATGATGGCAGATCGCGGCGATCTATGAGTGCGATTCGCACCTCGGTAAGGCGCAGCGACCAGCGGGAGCGTCAAATATGATGGCAGATCGCGGCGATCTATGAGTGCGATTCGCACTTTGTCGTGGCTGGTGAAGGGGGGAGCCGGTAGAATCACCGGGGATGCGTGCCGCGAAGGGAAAGGAGAACGGACCCATGCAGAATTTCAGCTACTACAATCCGGTTCGGATCGTCTTCGGCGCCGGGTCGATCGGTCAACTAGGGGCGTTGTGCCGGGATTACCAACGGATCCTGATGACCTACGGTTCCGGCTCGATCAAGAAAAACGGCGTCTACGACCAGGTGAAAAAGGCGCTGCGCCGCCGGCGGTGCTGGGAGTTCGGGGGCATCGAGCCGAATCCCCGCTACGAGACCTGCCTGGAGGCGGTCCGGCTGGCCCGAACCCACAAGGTGGACTTTCTGCTGGCGGTCGGGGGCGGTTCCGTCCTGGACGCCACCAAGTTTATCGCCGCCGCCGTGTGCTATCGGGGCCGGGATCCCTGGCAGATCCTCAAAACCCAGGGCGCCGTGGTCAAGGAGGCCCTGCCGCTGGGCGCGGTGTTGACCCTGCCGGCCACGGGCTCGGAGATGAACGCCTTTGCCGTCATCTCGCGCCAGCAGACCCAGGAAAAACTGCATTTCGGCAGCGAGGCGGTGTTCCCCCGGTTTTCCATCCTGGACCCGCAGGTGACGTATTCCCTGCCCCGCCGGCAGCTGCGTAACGGCATCGTCGATGCCTTCGTCCACGTCATGGAACAGT
>JAFGAM010000012.1 GCA_016933675.1 Candidatus Anaeroferrophillacea bacterium | reverse complement strand
TAACCTGCGGGAAGGAGATCGGGATGCATTTCGCCGTTCGTTCCATCAAGGCGAAGCTCATGGGTGTTGTCGGGCTGCTGGTGCTTGTCATGATGGGTTGCTACGTCGGGGTTTCCGGCTGGCAGGCGCGGGAGCGGTTTTATGATGAGCGTTCCCGGTACCTGTAGGGTCGGCACGACCTCATGGTCAGTACCATCGCCGACCGCAGCCGGACCGCCTATGCCCTGGCGGCATGGGTAGCCCGGCAGCCGGATATCCAGGGGTTGCTGGCCGATCGCAACCGGGATGGTTTGCTGGCCGCGACCCTGGCGGTCTATGAATTTGTCAAAGAAGAAATCAACCTCGATCAGTTCCAGTTCCACCTGCCGCCGGCAATCTCCTTCCTGCGGCTGCACCAGCCGGATAAATTCGGCGACGATCTGCGTGCCATCCGGCCCCGGCGGTGGTGTATACCAACGAGAAGCGGAGGCCGGCCATCGGCCTCGACCGGGGCCGATTCGGCCTCGGTATCCGCGGCGTGGTGCCGGTTTTGCACCGGGAGGTTCATATCGGCAGTCTCGAGTTCGGTATGGCGGTAAACGATCAGTTGCTGGCCGCCATCAAGGAACATGCCGATTTCGATGCCGCCATCGTGCCGCCGGTAGACGACGGCTTTCAGGTTATCGCCGGTACCCGGCAGATGCCTGCCGAGCTGTTGCCGACGGCTGCCTTGCGGCAAGCACTGGAACAGAAAGGTACCACGGTGGTGCGGTCCGCCAACGCCGGCGGTGAGTTTCTGGTCCATGTCGCGCCGCTGAAGGATTTTGCCGGCAACACGGTTGCCGCCCTGTTGCTGCCGATGACATTACCACCGGTCTGGCGGCACTGCGACGTTCCCAGTTGATGACCCTGGTTGCCGGCCTGCTGCTGACCGCCGGCATCATGGTCCTTAGGTACCTGTTTCTGCACCGTTTTGTCGGCCGGCCCATTGCCGCCATTGAACGGACGGCGGCGGAGGTGATCGAAACCTTCGCTCTCGGCCGCCGGGTGCCGGTGCGGGACTCCGGCGACGAGATCGCCGCCATTGGCCGCAGCTTCAATGTTCTGCTGGAGCTTTTTCAGGCGGTGGTGCAGAAGATTGCCGAGCGGGTCGGGACCCTGAAGCATTCCTCCGCCGGATTGTCCGAGGTGGCCGGCGCGCTTGACGGGGCGGCGGATGTTACCAGCCGGCAGGCGGCCACCGTCGCCGCCGGCGCCGAGGAGATGAACACCAACATGGCCTCGGTGGCCGCGGCCATGGAGCAGACGACGACCAATGTGACCGGGGTCGGCACCGCCGCCGAGGAGATGACCGCCACCGTTGCCGAGATCGCCCAGAATGCCGAACATGCCCGCTCGGTCACTATCGCCGCCGCGGTGGAGGAGCAGGCGGTTAGTACCCGTGAGATTGCCGACAACGTGAGTCAGGCTGCCGGCGGCGTCGCCGAGGTCAACGAGAACGTTGCCCAGAGTTCGAGCGCCGCCGGCGAGATCGCGGTACAGATTGCCCGGGTCAACGAAACCGTGGGCGAGATGAAAAACGGCAGCCGGCAGCTCCAGCAGCGGGCGGCGGAACTCGCCGCCGTGGCCGGTGAGCTCGACGGCATGGTGGGGAAATTCAGCGTGTGAGGGGGGACGAGACGCGTTTGATCTCGACTCGTTGATAATGAAATCCGTGGTGATGATGGTATGCTTGAGAGCGCGGTGCGCGAAATGGATCGTCGCGTGTCAAGACCCTCACGGTGGGGAGCAATAATATCGTTCTTCTATGCCCGCCAGTATGCCGCCTGTGCCATTGCCGCCAGTAGCCGGTCGATGTCGGCGGCGTACACTTCGCCGATGTTGCCCATCCGGAAGGTGTCCACGTCGCTCACCTTGCCGGGGTAGATGACGAACCCCCGCTCCTTCAGCTCGTCGTAGAAGCGCCGGAAATTGTAGTCCGGGTGCTCCGGATTGTGGAACGCGGTGATGATCGGTGACTGGATCGCCGCCGGCAGCAGCGATCGGAACCCCAGCTTTTCCATCCCCGCGGAAAGCCGCCGCTGGTTTCCCCGGTAGCGTTCGTGGCGTGCCGCCACGCCGCCCTCCTCCTCCAGCTCCAGCAGGGCCTGGTAGAATGCCCGCACCGTGTGGGTGGGCGAGGTGAAGCGCCATTTGCCTTTCGCCGTTTCCATCACCCGCCACTGATCGTACAGATCCATGCTGAGACTTCTCGCACGCCCGGCGCAGGCCTCCAGCACTGCCCGGCGGGCGATGACGAAGCCAAAACCGGGTACCCCCTGGATGCACTTGTTGGCGCTGCTGACGAGAAAATCGGCGCCGATGACGGCGGCGTCCATGGGGATGCCGCCGAAGCTGCTCATGGCGTCGACGATGTACGTCCGCCCGGCCGCCTTCACCGCGGCGCCGATCTCGGCCACCGGGTTGAGCATCCCGGTGGTGGTTTCGCAGTGGACCACCGCCACGTGGGTGATGCCGGTGTCATCCGCCAGTTTCCTGGCTACGGCGCCCGCGTCCGCCGCCTCCGTTTCGCCGAAACTCATGACCGTGTGGTCGATGCCGGCGCGGCGGGCGATCTCCGCTATCCGCCGGCCGTAGGCGCCGTTGGCCGGCACCAGCAGACGCCCGTCGGCGGGCAGGGCGGTGGTGATCGTCGCCTCCACGGCGAATGTCCCGCTGCCCTGCATGAGTACCGCGGTAAAACCCTCCGCGGCGGTGGCCAGCGCCGTCAGCCGCCGGCGGATTTTTTGAACGATGCCGTTATAGTCGTCGTCCCAGGTGCACCAGTCCCGCAGCATGGCCGCCTTCACCGTTTTCGAAGTGCTCAGGGGGCCCGGCGTCAGCAGCAGGTAGGGGTTGTCGGGCAGGGCGTCGATATCGATGCCGGCGGGTTTTATCGTCGTCTGTGCGGTGATCATTTTTGCTCCATGGTGGTCATCAAATATGATTGTTTACGGTTTCTCTCCCTGCTTCAGCCGGGCGTCGATTTCATCGATGAGCGGCGGCACGTCGGCAAGTGCGGCAACACAGTAATGCGCTCCGGCGGCGCCGAAACGGGTGGTGATCTCCCGGTGCCGGGCCTCGCGCTCGGCGGCGGGCAGCGCTTTTGCCTCCGCCTGCGGAAGTCCCGTCTCGTTGCCCGTCAGGGTCACGCCGACGGTCCACATGCCGGCGTTGATTCCCGCCTCGATGTCGCTTATGGTGTCGCCGATCTTGACCATCGCCGCGAGCGGAAAGATTTCCAGGCGGATGGCGTTGAGCCAGCACATCCACGGGTACGGGCGCCCGGCGGGGACATCGGTGGCGCAGACCACGACGTCGGGCTCGTAACCATGCCGTTTTGCCGCCGGGAGCAGGGCCGCCATGATCGGCGCGGTGTAGCCGGTGGAGGAGCCGATGGCGATGCCCCGGCGGCGCAGCTCGGCCACGGTATCGAGCACGCCGGGGATGGGCTCGGCGTGGCGGGCGACGGTTTCGATCATCATCGGCTCGGTGGCGGCGTAGACCTCGTCCAGGTCCCGGTCGCCGGGCAACCGGCCATGTACCTCCCGCCATTGTCCGGCGATTTCCGGCAGTGCCAGCATGTTGCGGACGTGATCCTTCTTCGCCATGCCCATGAAGCGCCGGGCGGCGGTTATGGATGCGGTAACACCGAAACGCCGGAAGACGTCGACGAAAACCGCCGCCGGACCGCGGCTGCCGTAGTCAACCGTGGTGCCGGCCCAGTCGAGGACGACGCCGCGGACCTTTTGCGTGGATGTTGCGGTTTCGCGGATGGTACCCATATGCCGCTCCTCTTCTGACGTCTGAATGCTGTTTTCCGTTTTCAAGCCGTCCGCTGCCGCCAGGCCTGGGTTTTGCGGCGCAGGTGACGGCTCAAAAGTTCCATCAGACCGCGGACGATGACGTTGGTGATGACAATGAGCATGCACATCGCCGCCGCCGCGGCGGTGTCGCCGGCGTCGTCCATGTTGACCACCGCCACCGAGGCCAGCGGCAGGTCGCTGGTGTAGAGGAAGATTACCGCCGACACCGTGGCCATGGAGCTGACGAAATAGAAGGCGGCGATCTCGATGATTGCCGGCAGGCTGACCGGCACCGTTACCCGCAGGAAGGTGTGGTAGAAGGGTATGGACATGGACTCGGAGACTGCCTCGAATTCCTGGTCGAGCTGGCGCAGGGCGGTGGTGGCGGTGAGAAAGCTCACGGTATAGAAGTGGATGATGTTGCTGATCACCAGTAGTGCCATGGTGCCGTAGAGAAAGGTGAAGGGGTTTGGAACCCCGATATCGGTGAAGGGCAGCATGAAGCGCGGATTGTTGAAAAAGAAGATGTAGGCGATGCCGATCACCAGCCCCGGCAGTGCCAGGGGGATGATGGAGAGGAAATAGGCCGCCTGCCGCAGCCGGGCGGTGCCTTTGGTTTTTTCGATCAGGTAGGCGCCGGTGAAGGTGATCACGGCGCCGAAAAGCGCCGTCAGCGCGGCCATCCGCACGCTGTTGGCGAACGCCCCGTAGCCGCCGCCGCCGACGTCGCTGAAACGGTAGTGATGCAGGGTCCAGAGTTGCGGATAGGTTTCCGGATTGGTGAAGGCATAGGGCCAGATCTTTACCAGTGACGCCGCGCCGGCCATGAACACCATCAGCAGGATGAAGCCGGCAATGAGGCTGCAAACCAGGGTGAAGCATGTGTCGCGGGGCGGGTTGCCTCGCGGTGTCAGGGGGACGCTGCGGGCGGTGACCGCCGCCGCCTGGCGCCGCTGGATGATGCGGTCGGCGACGAAGGCGAGGATGGTGGGAATCAGCAGAATGATGGAGACCGTCGCCCCCATGCCGAAGTTCTGCTGGCCGATCACCTGCTTGTAGATGTCCACCGCGAGGACGTTGAACTGGCCGCCGACCACCTTGGGGGCGCCGAAATCGGTGAATGACAGGGTGAAGCAGACGAACACGGCGGAAAGCAGGCCGAACTTGACGTGCGGCAGGGTGACGGTGAAAAAGGTGCGCAGCTTGCCGGCGCCGAGGCTTGCGGCCGCCTCGTAGAATCGTGCGTCGGTGTTGGACAGCGCCACCAGCAGAATCATAAAGGCCGGCGGGAAGGTGAACACCACCTCGGCGATGACGATGCCGGTGAAGCCGTAGAGGTTGATATCATGGGCGAGCCATGGCAGGCGGCCGAAGCATCCGGTGGTGATCAGCCCTTTGTTGCCGAAGAGGTAGACCAGCGATAGGCCGTAGAGCATCGTTGGGGCGAAAAGCGGCAGCATGGCGACGAGGCGGAAGAATGCTTTGCCCGCCATCCGCGTCCGCTGGATGCCGTAGGCGTAGGTGAAGGCGAGGGAGACCGAGATCGCAGTACTCCACAGGGCCACCCGGAGGCTGTTCCATACCGACTGCGCCAGGCCGGAATCTTCGCGGTGGCGGC